>JAFEAY010000003.1:300000-461102 GCA_018266175.1 Candidatus Dependentiae bacterium | reverse complement strand
TACGAGTTGAAGAAGTCGAAGGCGTCTACACGATTACAACTGAGCAAGGAGTAATACAGGCATCTGGCGATCAACTTTTTTATGAAATAGTTTCTCAAAAGTTTATCCGAGCAGAAGAGCTCAAAGCTGGCGACTTTTTTCTGACAAAAAATAGTGAAGCATTACCGTGCATAAGTGTTGAGTGTAAAAGAGCTTTAACCAAAGTGTATGATCTTACCCTGGAAGAGCCTCATCTCTTTTTTTCATCTGAAGCACAGGTGTTAACACACAATACTCCAATACTTATTCTTACCATTCCGCCGCTAGCTCCGGTAGCCGTTGTGGCTCTTGTTTTTATTGGAGCAATTGCATTAGATTCTTATGTTGAGAAATTCAAGCATTCTTCAAATAGAAGAGATCGAATGGATGTTGGAAGCCAAAAGCAAAATAATCAACATTATGATATTCCATCTGGGGGCGGGCAGACGCCTGATCCAAATGATCCAAAGAAGAAAAAGGATGAGGCGCAAGTAGAAGAAAAACCAATTTCTCTTAAGCCAGAGGAGGAGGCACATATTGATAATTTTGATGTACATAAAAAAAAGCATTTTATTGAAGGTAGCGCTGGATCTGACCATAAATGGGAAAGGCTTGTTCCTGATAAAAATTGGGATAGTATAAAAAAAATAGCAAAAGATGTTTTGAAATCAGGTGAGGATAAACCATACAAAAATGTTAGATATAAAACAAAAGTAATAAATGGGGAAACCGTAGAAATAACTTACAATGAAGTTAATGGAATTAAGAAAATTAGTAATGGATGGGTAAAGTAGTATGGAAAAAATAATTGAAGAACTAATAATTAAAGGAGATTTTTTTGAAGCAAAAAAATCTTTAGATAGTATTGATCAAGAACAATTACGCATTATTCTTCTGAATTTAGGAGATGATAATAATATTTGTGCGTATTCATTTATTTGCTTTTTGATATTGGATTGCAAAACTATCGAATATCATTCTTTGGCATCAGAAATCTTAATTCACTGTTTCCCGCATTTGGGTGGTTATGCAGCTGCATTATATCATGTTAGAAGATATCTTCAGCTATGTCCTGATGATGTTGATATGTTAGAAATGCTTTTGTTTTTTCATAATGTTCCTGAAAAACTTGTAAGTAGAGAAGAAGCAATACAAGTCGCCGGTGAAATTCTTAAAAAAAATCCTGATAGTAGCCATGCGAAGGCGATATTCTCAGAAGAAAAATTGTAAGAGGCTATCTGCATGAAAGGTAGAGGAACATGCGCGAAAAATGGACAAAATGGGAACCCCTTCAAGGTTTAATGGCTCAATATTACATCGATCTAATGAGCGATAATGAAGAAGGAGTAAGAATCGTGCTTTCAGAAGATGAAGGGCGAACAAAGAAAGTTCAGGTGACATTTCAAACGTTTGTTGCAGCTCATCGATGTACAGATGAGAGTTTTAGCACTGGCCTTTTGATGAGACTTGAAGAACTGTATGGATCAACTTTTTATCGAGAGTGGGCATTTTTTAAGGTTGATAATTCTAACTATATTAAGTGGTTAACCATGGAATCAGATGGTGTTTTTAATTCGAAAGGGTACTCACATTTTTGCATTTTTGGTGTTGACTCGGTAGTAGATATTATTGCAATGGGCGACCCTGTCGTTGAATTTATCGAATAAAGTTGAAGTGAATTGCTGAACAGAGATCATTAGAGACAGTAGTTGACTCTGAAAGAATAGTTTTTAATCTCATGCTCGATTACCAAAGAGCACAAGCCTGTTCTAAAAGGGTCATCTCTTGATGGATGTATTCAAGAGCATATGGAATAAAATCGGTAGCGTATTGTGGAAAGTGCCCAATGGCATTGAGAGCGATAAAAACTGGGTTTTTTGTACTTGCGACATAGTTTACACCGCTATCAATTATTTGAGCAGCTTGAAATCCTGTTGATGCTGCGGTCAACATTCCTGGAAAGAACAATTTTAATAATATGTACCAGGTGATAACATTAATGATTAAGGCTTCGCTTTTGTCATAGACTTTTCCACCAATATGTAAAGTTCCTGCAGTCATTTTTTCAAGCAGATAGCTTGGACTTATAAGATTTTTAAATGCAAATCTGGTGGATTCTTTTTTAGACCCTTTATTAAGTTTTTCAGAAAGTTCTACAAGCTTTTCAAGTGCTTGTATCTGAAGTTGATGTTCTGCAACATTGATCTGTGTTGAAATTACATCTGACTTATTAAGTTGCTTTGAACGAGCAATAAGGTTTTCAAGTGCTATTTGTTGATCAAGAAAATTTTTGTCTGGCTTTGATTCAGCATCAGGATTGACTGATGCGGTCATGGCAATGAGTGAAAAAACAAGAGTATAAAATGTTTTCATAGTGTCCCCTAAAATTATTTCCTCCCACAGAAATAGTTACATAATGATTGTATCATGACCTGTTTGGAAACAAAAATGGGGTATCAATAGAAAAAAGGGGAAGCTGAAAACTTCAAACTTCCTCTTTGATTAACGTGCTTATTTGTAAAATTTTTATTTCATTCCAAGGGCCCACTTGCCAAGTCGAACAGGAAGATACATTCCTGCGCGCGTAACTTGAGCAATCGGAGTCCATTTTTTCATAATGGCAGCAATTGCAACTGTTTCTGCAAGGTACATTGCTTGAACTGATGGAGGGTAAGAGAGCCCAGTTGTATCATTTGCAATAGCGCATGCCATAAGGAGGCTTGATGCTCCAAGTGCAATTGCCCAATCTGTCAGGTTGGATGTTGTGTTGGCTGGAACTGCTTGAACAGGAGCAACTGCAACTGCATTGACCTGAGCTATTGGTTGATCAGAAGCAGATGGGACAGGAAGATCCATGCTCAACGCTTGTTCAGAAATAATACTTGTTACTAGTGCAAAAATAAGGGCTGATTTTGAGATATTTAAGAATTTCATAACGTTATAACCTCCTATACGTTACTTTTTTACTTATTTACATACTAAATCCAGAATATCAATAATTGCCAAATTGTCAAATTCATTATATTCTGGTATAAAAATAGCCAAACCGAGTACTTTATATACCCAGTCTGGCTTAGGTTCTTAACGAATTATTCGCTTAAGGGGCTAAGAGGATTTCTTCAAGCCGATCAAACCATTCAGGTAGTCCGTCAGTTAATACATCTTCAAGCCATTTTAATGGATTTAAGGGTTGATTTACAGAAAGCTTTTTTTGATAGTTTGCGTGAATATTTCGAATGTATCCTTTAACTTGCCAGAATGAGGAATCAAAAAAATTAAAAGAAACTCGCGTGTCAATTTTCCCCCAGAATTCTTCAGTAAGGTTCTTATATTTTTTATCAATGAACAAAAGCTGGCGATCTTTATCGGTAAAAAGAATTGCTTTTGCTTCTTTGAGCTTGGCTTTAGCTTTTGTCACCAACTCGTTATGACGGGTGCACAAGGTTTTTTTAAGCTCAAGTTCAAGATCTGCTTGTTTGAATTGAAGCTGAATGTACGCAAGCTCATCAATCATCTGTTGGATCTTAAGCATCTTTTCAGGATTCAATGCATGCTCACCGGTGTAGGTATACCAATCGGTATTTGTTTTGCGCAGTGGAGTATTCTTCCATGGCTTATCAGCCATAGCTTGAACTGAGTGATTACTGAGCAACAATGAGCCTGTAACAAAGAGTGAAAAAATAAGCTTCTTGAGCATATAAAACCTTTCAGGAGAGGGTGAATTTTTAAGCCTGGCACAACATATCACGTTGCATTATTCGGTGCAAGATAAACCTATCTAATTTTTAAATAAAGCTTGCTTGAACAACCGTTTGTGCAAGCAAGCGGGTTGTATCAATGAGCGTTACATTGGAAAATCGTTTTTGTAAAAATTGTACAACAGGTTCGTAAATGAGCGATAGTTCAGTACATCCAAGAACAAGGCCATCAAATAAACTTTTTTGATACAAATCTTCTATAATTGTGCAAAAAGTATCTATTTCATAATCAGATACAGTGCCTGCAAGAATGTTGTTGATAACTTGAGTAAGTTTTGTTTGTTCGTTTGTGTACATAATAGAATTCGCCCCGCATCGTTTTTGGTATAACCCTAAAGCGATCGTTGTTTCAGTTGAAAAAACAGCAATTTTTTTTAATTTTTGTTGCTTCATATATTGAGCAATAACGTTATCGACTTCTATCAATATTTTAATATTTGTTGTGATGTCACTAAGAAATGTGTGTAAGGTGTTGCAGGCAATAACTGCAATATCAATTTTTTGTTGTTCAAGGCGATTAAAACATTCTTGGAGCTCATTAATGAGCAATGCTTTGTTTTGTTGCACGTCTTCCATGCACAGCATATTGCTAAAGGGATAATTAATAATAACTATTTCAGGAAAGTCTTGATCGTTTTGACAACTATATGACTTCTGGCATATACGAATAATTTCTTGGTATAAAAGGCAGCTTGCCATGGGGCCAGCGCCTCCAATAATTCCAATCTTTTTTTTCATGATGTTACTCATTTCTATTTAAAAAGTATTAATTTTTTTTCGAGTCACAAAAAGCGTGATATCAGCTTTTGTGCTGACGCTTTGGTCAATAAAAAAATTACGATTAAAGCTATAAAATAAACGCACAGACAGCACAAACTGATACACAGTTTTATCTGTTTGAAGTTACATAAATCGCAGTCCTAAGACCGAGAATTAATGAGATGGATGGTATGGATGATGGTGGAAGGAAATGGTTGCCTTGAGCATTGAAAAGCTCATAGGAATAGGTGCAGATAATGACCTGCTTGAAGGAGAGGTGGGTTGAGCTGTATTAAACAACATGCTCATGAAAAACTCCTTATCATAAGGATTAAACTACTTTGGCAACATATTTTAATCTTACCAAAATTATATTTGATTGCAAGATATTTTCTGTTTGATTATAAAAACCTGTTTTTATTAGGTGTGTTTAGCCTGCATGTGATGGACAAAGGAGATAGATTTTGAGAGCCTTGAGCCAACAAATGTATTAACAGTTCAGGAGAGTATGTATGTTTTTAAAAAATAATCGAAGATGCTTATTAACGTTACTTTTCTTGGTGTTCTCATTTATTTGGGTAACGCCTCATGCTCAATTGAAAGAGCTCAAGAAGCTCCCCAACTTGATGGGCGTTGCTTGGGCAGAATTTCAAAATTCAGGTGATACCCTAAAAGATTGCCAATGGAATGCATGGCAAAATTTTAAGCGTGAAGGGAGTCCTACTATTCATGGTGAACAGATGTCTGGTAAGGCATGTGATCACTGGAATCGTTACGCTGAAGATATCAAGCTAGTTAAAGATCTGGGCTTCAACGCTTGTCGCTTCTCGCTTGACTGGAGCATGATCGAACCGGAGCAGGGGCAATTTAACCAAGCAGCACTTGATCATTATCATGCAGAAATTGATGAGATGCTTAAGCACAATATTACTCCTATGGTGACGATGCATCACTTTGTGCATCCACAATGGTTCGAAGAGCTTGGAGCTTTTGAAAAGCTTGAAAATATTACAATTTTTCAGAGCTTTTGTGTAAAAATTTTTCAAGAATTCAACGGCAAAGTAAAGCTGTGGTGTACGATTAATGAGCCAGCTCCTTTTATATTTCAAGGTTACATCAACAAAGCTTTTCCTCCTGGAATTTGTGATTTACAAAAAGCGGGTGAAGTATTGCGCAACATGCTCATCGCACATGTGCAGGTCTATCGAACGCTTAAAGCGATGCCTGGTGGGCAGCAAGCGCACATTGGTTTGGTGCACCAGTACTTAACTTTTGAGCCCTATAACACTTGGAATATCATTGAAGCAGCCCCAACCTTTTTTCTCAATTACGTTTTCAATGATGTCATTTTAAACTTCTTAAAAACCGGTGAATTTTCTTTTAAAATTCCGTGGTTGGTGCCGGTTGTTGCGAATGTTTCAGTAACCGATGATGTGCATATTTTGTTTTCAAAGCTTGAATTAGACCGACAACCATACTTTGATTTTATTGGCTTAAATTTTTACTCACGCGTAGTCATTCAGCAATTGGCTTGGAACGTTTTGAGTGAAGGTGCTGTGGTGCCGTCATGCAAGGATGGTGAAGTAATGACTGATATGCCGTACCCAATGTATGCACAGGGTCTTTATGAAGCAATTTGTAACGTAGCACAATTTGGTGTGCCCATTTACATTACCGAAAATGGCATTGCCGACGCCAAAGACGATCGACGAGAAATCTTTTTTAGAGATTATTTAAGTGCATTATCAAAAGCGCTTGAAGATGGGTACGATGTACGCGGTTGGTTTTATTGGTCGCTCATGGATAACTTTGAATGGAACGATGGCTTTACCCCACGCTTTGGTTTGTATCATGTTGATTTTGACACGCAGGCACGCACGCTGAGGCCAAGTGTTGCGTGGTTGCAATCACTGCTTCAGCAGAGGCGTGAGATTAGAGAGATATCTGCTCCGTAGTAGAGCAGTTGCGCTACCACATCATCATGACCGTAAAGCATCGCTATGTGCAAGGCTGTTCGTTCTCTATTGTTTCGTGCATTAACCAGAGCGCCAGCATTACATAAGGTCTTTATGATTTCAGGATTGGGATTTTGAGCTGATGCTGCAAAGTGGAGTGGAGTGTTGCCCATATTGTTGCTCACATTGATCCAATTATCCCAACCATTATTGACGCTCGTGAGTGCCTGTACAATCTTAAGATTTCCCCGCATAACAGCAATATGTCCTGGCGTGTAGCCATCGTTATCTTGAAGAAAAGATTCTGTTTTTATAATGGTGCTTGCGCCATGTTCAAGAAGCTCCCTTATGATGTGCTCATGGTTATTTACTATTGCCCAGTGGAGAGGAGTTAAGCCTTTGCTGTCCTGAATATTGATATTGATATCTGCATTGCTCAGTAATTCTATGACTTGCTCCAGATCTCCGCGCTGAGAAGCTCGTAATAGACTATCAGATTGTTGTTCAGATTCTTGCATAGCTTGTGCATGGAAAAAAGATACAAGTACTATACTTAAAAAGATGGTTTTCAATGAAATCATTCTCTCCTCCGTCAAAATAATTCAAAAATTATTATTTAAGATAATGAAGAGAGGAATTGGGTTTCAATATTTGCAAAAGAAATATGCAAACTTTTTAAAATAAAAAAGCGCCACCGGAAAATATTCCCGATGGCGCTTTAACTTTTTAGTAATTCATAATCTATGAATTATTAGTTTCTGTCATATCGGCTGTGGCTATTGCTTGCATTATCGCGTCGAAATGATGGACGACGGCGATCATACGATGAAGAATAAGATCGTGATCGTCCGCGACCTGATTCATAATAATCGGATGATGAGCTACGGCTTGTGTCACTCTTGATATCGCTGGTGCTTACTTTTTTTGTACGAAGGTGTAGTAATGCGGCCGCAATTTCATCATATGCAATTTGATGATCTTCATGAAGTTGTTGTACAACTTTTTTCAACACATCAAGATTGTTGTTGGTACGAACCTCTTGAATCTTTGAGAAGATTCTTTGAGCTTGTGCTTTTTCAATATCTTGCGCTGTTGGCAATGGAAGTTGTTTGATTGGTGCTGATGTATAGCGTTGAATAAATCTCAACAATGAAACATCGCGTCCAGAGACCAAGCTAATTGCTTTACCCAATTTTCCAGCTCGTCCAGTTCGACCGATACGGTGAACATAAGACTCTTTATCATTTGGAAGATCAAAGTTAAATACAACATCAATATCTGATACGTCAATGCCACGAGCTGCAACGTCGGTTGCAACGAGGATTTTAACTTGTTTGTTACGGAATTTTTCCATAACACGGTTACGTTTGCTTTGGTTCATATCGCCATGCAAACCATCAGCCAAATGACCACGCGCTTGCAATGCATCAATAACATCTTCTACTTTGCGTTTGGTGTTGCAAAACACGATAGCAAGTGTAGGATCGTACATTGTTACCAAGACTGAAAGCAGTGCTGGTTTTGATGAAGAATCAACGTGGAAGTAGCACTCTTCAATAGTATTTGAGGTAATGGTTGAGGCGGTGATGGTGACCATCTTTGGGTCGTTTTGGAATTTCTGTGCAAGTTGTTTAATTCTTGTGGACATTGTTGCGGAGAAAAGAACCGTTTGGCGAGTCTCAGGTGTTTCGCTGATGATTGCCTCGATATCATCAAGGAAGCCCATGTCCAGCATTTCGTCTGCTTCATCAAGTACAAGTGTATTTACATTATCAAGGTGCAATGAGCCACGGTTAATATGATCAAGAAGTCTGCCTGGTGTTCCAACAACAATGTGAGCACCTTTACGAAGTTGCATCATTTGTCGTTCGATTGGATCGCCGCCATAAATAGCAACAATATTCAATCGTTTGAATTGACCAAGTTTTTGAATTTGATCACATACTTGTAATGCAAGCTCACGTGTTGGGCACATGATTAATGCTTGAGTATTACGCTCTGCAGAATTAATTTTTTCGATAATAGGAAGCGCAAATGCTGCAGTTTTACCTGTTCCTGTTTTAGCTTGACCAATCATGTCAACGCCGGTGAGCATCACAGGGATAGCTTCAGCTTGAATAGGAGTTGGTTCTGTGTAGCCCATTGAGGTGAGCGCTTGAAGTGTTTCTTGTGATAACAATAGAGATTCGAAGGTACATTTATTCATGGTAACCCTTTAGTTAATAATTGTGATGGATACATAACGTTGTATGTTCGTTAGTACTGTTCATCATCACATTTATTAAATGGCATCCGGTCAATGAATGTGATCCCTCATGAGACGTAAAAGTCATCAGAAATATATATGACAATACTACTATATACGTAACTTCTTAATTATATAGTATCGTTTCTATTTGTCAAGAATTAAGATAAAAAAAGTTTTTATTGACGACATGGTCGATCTAGTCGTGCTTTTCAGAGAATAAATCCTTTAATTTAAGAGCCCAAGCTTCAAATAATCCATGACCAATTGCATATGCCCCCCAGCTGTTGGCACACGCGTCAAAATGGACCAAATTGCCCTGTGCATCATAGCCGTGGGTATGGGTGCCGCATCCAGAGATTTGATGAGTGTCATGATCAAGCTTTTCATGTCTTCGAGCATGCTCTAATTCATGAAGGAGTGTTGGAGCGTTACCAATTGTTGGTGCATAAAGCTTCTTGAAAGCCGATGATTCAATGATGGGAGCAATCGACATTTTTTGTGGATCATAAACGATGAGTGCGTGTATGAGTTTGAGTTGTTCGTCAACATTAATTGAATCGGAGTTGAGTAAAATAGCCTTATCTTGATAGACATAACATCCTGCAACCTGAGAGGAAAGGATTGATGAAAGTGAGCAGGAAATTTCTGGACGAGGTGTTCCAAGTGCAATGAAATATTCTTGACAGAAAAGAGTCCATGCTTCTTTTAAGAGTTTGAGATGTGCTTCGGGAATAGTCGTTCTTTTTATCGGTTGTGGATCAACTTTTTTTATAATTATTTGAGGACGGACTAATTTTTGTCGAGCCAGTTTATCTTTTTCGAGCTGCGTTTGACGCTCTTTTTCGGCAGCTGCAACAAGCGGTGCGAAAAGTTTATGATTAAAGAGTAGGTTGATTGCATAGCAGCGATCAATTTCAGAATTGCCCGTACCTGTTTTTCTTTTAACCCAGCCCATTGCAATTTTTTCGATAAATTGTTTGCCGATTGAGGGGATAGCGTGTTTGTTGGATGATGTAATTTCATTAAAGCATTCTTCGATTACTTTATCGCTAATCGCATGAAACGCATTAGAAAGACGCTTTGTATTAAGGGTTAAATGGATATTGAAATCATTTTTCAAGGATTCAAGTGATTCTTCAGCTGGTGTGTTGATATCGATTGACTCAATTCGTTGGATAAGAGCTTCTCTGCATTCCTCTAAATACGACTCGCCAAGTTTTGTATGAAATTTTCGATGAGTATACGATGTTTTCTTGCAGACCGAATCAATCAAGTCATAAAAGCTGGAAAGTTTATACCCGCTGAGCATGAGTGGCTTATAGAAATCAAAAAAGAACTCTTTGGATAAAAAATTCGATTGCTTACTCAACGTAACAAATTTTTCAAAAGCTTCTTGGAAATTTTTATTATCATTGGCATTAAGTTCGAGCTGTAGCATGCTTTTGTTACTTAAAAAATGTGTAAAATTTCTTGATAAAAAAGTATAAAAAGCTTTTGGTGTTTCAATTTCTGTTACAGCCTGTTGTACGCCATCAATAAAGAAGAGCTCAAAGAGGACTCTGCACAACGCTTGCCTGTTTTCTTCGCTTAATTGCAAATGAGTTCGACTTTGGACCGGTTGGTAAAAGCCTGGTGCAAGATCAACAATGTAACCTTGCTGAAGCTCCTTGCAAAAATTTTTAGGTAAGAGATTGAGCTCTTGTATGGTGCTGCTCAGTGGCCTAAATGGTATTCCTGCCGTGGTGATATAACTTGGTTTTGATGGAGCATGATGCTTGAAGAGTTTGCATATCGTTTCATGCTTCACCGTATGTTCATAAAGAAGTTTAATATTATCTGGCTGGTTGAGTGCTTGCTCTCCGTTGAGTGTAATTGTAAATGGCTTGCCATTATCGAGTTGAGCATTGCAGCTTCCAATTGCATTACGTAAAAAATCGAGCGTACTTGCAAGCGTCATTTCAGTGTAGGTGTGTTCAGTTTCTTGAAAAGAAACGGTGATTGATGTTCCAAAAAACTGCGGTGCAGTGGATGCAATATGGTTTGAAACATCGTGCCAAGTGAGCTGTAAATCTTCAACTAAATTTGTTGATGAATTTCGAATTGGAGTGATGGTCAGCAGAAAGCAGCGTGTAGGTTCTTTTGTTGTGCGCGTGAGAATATGAACCGTTTGTGCATCCTGATAGAGTTTAAATGATCCATTACCCATCTGTCCAACAAATCCCTGAGCCGAGGTTTTACTACTCAAGTCTGGAAGTATGAAGTCTGTCAGTAATTCTTTTAAGCTGGGAAATCCTGCATAGTCTTGCAGCGTGAGCACAATTGACGATGCATCTGGCGATGTACTGCGCATCCAGCCCAGTGAGATATCAATATGCGCGCGAGCTTGAGTATTGTTTGTTGTAAAGAGCGATGCGGAGGCTTGATAAAGACTTTTTGTTGCATCAATTGAATTTTGGATACATTCGATCAATGTTCCTTCAAGAGGATCTTTTTCACTTCCAGCTTCAATATTTTGACTAATTTTTCCCAGTTGAGTTCCCGTTGTTTGTGCAACACGAATTTTTAGTTGTTCAGTCCGATTATTGATCAAGTCATCAATAAGTCCAGCACCAACGCAATGCGCGCTGACGAGTTGTGATAGAAGTAGGGGTTTGCTATTTGGTTTATTAAGTTGAGAAATTGAAGAGAGCGCAGGAGGAAGGGATGATTTTAATTCTGGTAATTCTGTCTGCTGGTTAACCAATGATCGTAAAAGTCTGTGCAGTGCAGAGCATGAAGGCTCTTGTTCCATGCATACTGTCAGCATGCTTTTGGCTTGAGTAAAATCGATTTCCCATGTTGCTTGATAAAATTTTTCCAAAAGTTCATGATCAATCTTTTCTTGTACGTAATGTTTGAGTGCCTGGTTTATTGCGATCAAACCGCGTGTACAGCAGAGCTGCTTGAGTCCATCGTGTGACATGGTGTTGAGCGCTAAGCCAATAAAGATCAATTCTTCAAGTGAGCGAGCATGGTTAACTATTGTTGTCAAAAGCTTGATCATCATAGGCGATGAGCGATGAGCTTTTGCTATTGCTGCAAGGATTGCAACCGGTGTTCCAAGGCACATGCCAGGAACGTACAGGGTGCCAGCGGCAAGCTTTTTGTTGCGCATCAGTAAATCTGTTTTACGAGCAAAATCGAGTCGCTGAAATTGTAGCAACTTAGAAATTATTTTTTTACCATCAGGGTCAGCTTCAAACTTTTCAAGCAGCCAGACCATTGCCGCTCCCCACGCGGTAAAGGTGCCATTGTGATGTGTGAATAGTGTTGGTTGCTCCCCATAGATGAAGGAAATGTCAGCGTTGTTGATGGTGAAATAGGCGTTACTGCAACCAAGGTACGATTGCTTGAGACTTGCGAGTTTTTCTTTGGTTTTAGTCGAAATTTTTTCTGATTGATTGGTCAATATTTCAAAAACATTAAAGCCTCGAATGTTTTCGTGCAAGCATTCTTTGAGCGTGGGAGCAAGCTTGCTCAGTGGGCGTGTTATGGTATTGACCCATGCGCTGTCACGTGCGCTTGACGCTTTGAGTTGTTC
Source organism: Candidatus Dependentiae bacterium (assembly GCA_018266175.1). Classification (NCBI taxonomy): domain Bacteria; species Candidatus Babelota bacterium. Next base: position 448,784 of record JAFEAY010000003.1, on the reverse strand, counting down.
TTCATCTATACCAATCGTGATGCAATCTTTTTTCCAATTTGGATCACTTGATTGGATTTCTTTAAACGCCAATAATTTGCTTTTTGCCTGAGTTCCAGGTCGGAGCTTTTGTGTTGGCAGGGCTGTTAAAAGTCGGTTAGTCAGCGCAGTGTGTGAGCCTGCTTGGGTGATAAAATTTTCAGGAACAAAAAGGCATGTTCGCAGTCCAAGCATAGAGGGTTCTTTTAAAAATTTATCAGAAACAAAAAATACATGCATCCCTTGAATAAGCGAGCACGTGAAGCCCTTGTGCTTTATTTCATAATGGTGAGATTTCTGGTCTTGACTGAGTTGTTGCTCATAGCTTTTAATTAAAAATTCTTCAAAGGGTTCGTAGTTGTGGTAGACCAGTGCTGGGTTGATGGCGATCGTGCGTGCAGAACTTTGTGGCAGCAGCGACGTAACAAACTGTGGAGTTATGCAGAGTGGCACGGCAAAGCATGTTTTGCTTTCAGATAAAAGTCGGTCAAGTTCATGTTGTAGAAATGAGGTAAATCTGCCATTCAGGTGCGAGGCGGCAGACTCTGTTTCCCAAGTAGTTATTCCTAGGTGCAGTGCTTCAAGCAGGCTTACATCTTCGTAATATGATTGTACAAGTACTTTAATGGTGTTGGTAATGATGCTTTGCAGATAGGCTTCTTCTAAGCTGGAGCCATCTGGCTTGATGAGTAACTCATTGCGTGCAAGCGTTAGTTGGGTGCCTTGGGGCATGTGCACAATCAAGTCACATACTTTGCCTGCGGGGTTAATAATTTTTTTAGGCAAATATTTATCAATAACAATAACGCCATTGATTGCAATAAAAAAGTGGGATACATCATCGATGGTTACACCCTTTTGTTCGATTAAGCAGGGTAGTTGAGTTTGTATACTGGGTAAAACATTTTGTGAACCAGTTGGCTTTTTACTTGAGCTACTGGGAATAAGGAGCTGATTAAGTGCCGTCTGAAGCGGGATTCCAACTCCTTGATCGGAGATACTGAGTTGCGTTGGGCTCAACTCAACGCGAACGGTGCTGCCTCCGTTGCGTGCGCTGGACTGGTTAATAGTCTCTTGCCCTTTATCTCTTCTCCAGTTCAACGAAAGAATAATAGGTGTGTGTGGATAGCAGCGAAGATACATGGTGTAGTTAAGTAGCCTTGATAGCGTGGAGATAGAAAAGGATCCTTGGTTTGGTGTAATGGTGATGGTCGTTCCGGAAGAAGCTTTTTTTGGTACTGGCTTGCCAGTAAATGTTACCATAATGTCGTTTGAGTTTTGCTCTTCAGCAAGTCTGCTTATTGCGCATCGGTGTTTGAGTAGCATGGCATAGCGTTGTAATTTGTTGCCTATTTTGTACGTTGTATCAATAGTTATTGATGTTCCTTGCGTATCAAGAAAGCTCAGGAGTTTGAGTATTGAGAAAAAACCCATGCCAAATTTTCCAACCGACTTGTCAGGTGTAACGGATGCGTCGCAGGCATTGACTACAATTTCAAGAAAGGAGCGCAGTTCATCATGAAAGATATGGCCAACAGCGTTTTGAATCCATTTTTGTGCAAGTGCCTGACGAATTGGATTTGGAGCAGGTTTTATTCCATTACTTTGATTAATCAATGCTTGAGCAAAACTGTCATATCCATTGGTTGCAAGAAATGACTCAAGGATAGTATTAACGGGAAGCGTGATGCTTTCACCATTCAGAATACGGCTTTCAAGAGTAAGCGATGGCGTCGCTGCTGGTGCTGCTTGCAACGATAAAGCTGTGACGAAAAACAATGAAATTATGTAAGAAAAAATTATGCAGTTCTTTTTATAGTTCATTGATGGTTGCCATCGCTTTATTTGTGTTGATAAGATTAGGCAATTCTACTTGTTCTTGAGAAAGAGTCAAAAGTGATGCTTGATCAGGTTTTGTGGCTCTGCTAAACTTCGCCCCAAATAATAAAAACTTATTACTTACATCAAGGATAAGCACATGTTACGGGGTATAGCGTTTATAGCGTTTTGTTTTTTTATGCTTTCAGCTCAGGGCCAGTGTTACTTTTGCACTGAAGAGCTGATTTCTTGCGATCCTACGAAACTTTTAAAAAAATTAGACGAAGAAAAACTTTTAAAAAAGCTTAGAAAAACATACCCAAGTTTGCATAAAAAAGTAGTAAAGCTTATTGAGCAGGGTAATTTAGAAGAGGGCTTAAAAGAGCTGCAGCCTTTGTTACCCTACGCCAACTCTCATTTACAGAATAATAATATCGTGCTTGCTCAAGCAGATGACAAACAGGTTCTTGAGGTTGTGCAAAAACTGCTGAATCACTTGGTTATTCGCGAGTTACCCTGTTGTCTTAAAAATGAATCGCAATCGCATCGTAGTTGCTTGGTAAAAGCTTTGATGGAAAGTAATAAGCGTTGTTGGAAGTGTAAACATGAGTTGTCAGAAGCCGATTTGGAGAAGCTTGCATTTCTTTTGCAATCGTATTCTTGTAAAAGCTTGACCTGTAAATGGATTGCTGATTGCGCAGCTCTGAACAAGCGGGCGTTTGAATTTGTTCTTGATAGAGCGTATCCGATTCTTCTTGGTGGATTTATTTCAATTGTTATTGTTCTTGTCTTAACGACAACCACACTTGTACCCACTTCATGGGTACCATGGGCATTAATGGCTTTGGTGCTCAGTGATCTTTTTGGTATCTGTTGTCTCTGTCTTATTTGTAGTGACTCTTTTATTTGTTCTGGTGTACATTGTGTGCAATGCGAAGATCCAGATATGTTGGTTTAGTTTTTTAAATCCTTGGCCTTCTTTGCTGTAGTGTTAACGCAATTGTGGGCATCACCTTTTGTTGTTTAAATCCATTGATTAATTGACTGATCTTGCTGCGGTTAATTTTTGCAGCAACGCGTTGTGCTAGAAAGATATTGCAAGCAAGCTGAGTAATTCCTTGAATGTTTTTGTCCAACCATTCAGTATTGTGATGCATATCATTTTGAATATCAGTTACAAATTGTTCACTGACAGCAGAAATCTGATCCCAATTTTCATAAACATTTTGAGTTTTATACAAGTTTTCTCTCTCATCGAAATAGGCTTGCAGTCTTGGTTTGCCTTTCTCATGCATGTTTGCTAGAATTTTGCACAAATCAAACCCTTTTACTTTTGGCCAAGGAATATTTTATGAATATAAAACGTTATTTTGTATTCGTTATCATATCACTATCACCTCATATTCATCATCTGTTGGCTCAAGAGGAGGTCAATGTTGAGAAAGACCCATCACAAATTAATAAAGAAGAGTTTCTTCCTGCACATTCATCTAAAAGTCAAGATTACTCACAAAACCAAGACCTTCTTCGTAATCAAGTAATTATTGCATGTGAGCCGTTTACATCAGAAACCGATGTGCAAAAAAATCAACGAGAACTGGATGAAAAGCTTATTCTTGCAGTTGATCAGAAAGATCTTACGCAAGTAAAAAGTCTTCTTACATGCGGGGCGAAGGGTGATTCTGTTCACTTTTCTTCTACCGCCATTCATAAAGCTGCTTTGATAGGCCATGAAGAAATTCTCCAAGCTCTTCTTAATGCTGGGGTAGATAAAAATGTTCTTGATTCAGATGGAGCAACGCCTCTTCATTGCGCAGTTAAAAATGGCCATCTGATGACGCTTCAAATACTTCTTGCAGCCGGTGCGAAAACAGAAATTCATGATAACGAAGGCTGGACTCCATTGCACTATGCTCTTCTGAATAACGATGCAGCTGCAGCTGAGGAACTTCTTATTGCAGATACTCGTAAACTTATTTTTCGAGTGTAGTCGATACAGATTTATATCGTTATGATTCAGATTTTTAGATCAAAAAATGATGTGCTCATAGTATAAATTTTTATGAGCACATCATCGTCTTTTGTATTTAGAGATTTTCATCATCAAGAGTAGGCAAACAATTTTGTTTGTACCAGAGAACACACTCTCTTATTTTATCAACAGATAGAGATATTTGTTGAAGTTTTTCTGGAGTTAAATCTTCTCCGTGAGCAAGCGCCGTTGCAAAAGGAATTTCTATTTCCCACAGCAAACGTTTAAGATCTTTAACCCAATTGTTTGGTGGATTTTTGATCCATCCAATTAAAGCGTCTATGTCGTCTATAAATTCTTTAATTGATAATTTATTATCCTTATAAAGCGTTACTCTGCTTTCCATCAATATAATTTGTCTATAATTATATTGAGCAATTTCTTGTTCAGTCATCAAAAAGCTCCATCTCTTATAGTTACAACAAGTCCTGAGGCTTTATCTGTTACTACACCAACATTGTTTATTGCGTCGTAGTATCTTAAGTTTCTAATATCAGGATCACATGATTGTACACCATTTTTTATGGCCTCTTCAATCACAGAAGGAGTATAACCTCGCTCTTGCATTCTTTCTACCGCATGAGTTGAATACTGCCTGCCATGTGCGATTGTTGGTTCACGTAATCCTTTTTGGACTCGTGCTTCTGGTCTTGTCCCTCTACGACCAACTGGAGTTGATGGATGAACATCTTTAGAATGTTTCGAAGCCTCTTCAGCCTTCTTAGCCAAACGTTCCGAACGTCGCGGTTGAGTTGGCGCAGTTTTAAATGATGTATTATTGTTATTGAGATTGTTATTGTTGATACCATTATTGTTGTTATTAATGCCTGCAAAAGCAGGTTGTGGATTGCCAGACTTAATCGCATCGCCAGCTTGTTTAAAAATGGTCTTTAAATTCTCACATGCTTTCTTTGCCGTAGCATTGACACAATTTTGAGCCATTGCTGCCTGTTGTCTAAACCCGTTGGTTAATGGACTAATTCTGCTGCTATTCATAATTTTTGTACCAACGCGCGGCGCGAGAAAAATATCGCAAGCGAGTTGAGTAAAGCCTTGAATGTTTTTATCCAGCCATGCAGAGTCGTGATGCATATCGTTTTGAATATCAGTTACAAATTGTTGGCTGGCAGCAGAAATTTGATCCCAATTTTCATAAATTTTATAAGTTTGCCATGCAATAACGCCCGGAGCACCGCATGCAGCCGCAATGGCAGCAGTAACGGCAGCATCAACAGGATGATCTAAAGCATAAGTGAGATTGTTGGCAACAGAGTTGATAGCACCAGTAGCTGCAGCTTTACCAGCACGAGTGACTGGATTTGCATCGCACATGTTGATAAATTCTTGTGAAAGCTGATTGAGACTCTGGCTTAGGTCTGAAAGATGAAAGGCCGCTTGTTTATTTTCAGTATTTGCTGCAATTGCTGCATATTGTTGCACAACAGGAGCTAGCGCTGCAACTTGAGGATTATTTCTATTTTCAGAAAGTTGATACGCAGAATCTCTTACTGTTGCGCACAGTTCCATATGGAGCTGTTGTTCAAGCGGAGTACCGTGAGACTGCTCGAAAAATTCTACATAATCGCAATTACCCAGAACAATTTGATCAAAGTTTGTCGAAAATTCTAAAGTCAATTCAGGATTCTCAATTGTTTCGCGTAAAGCATGTAATCGCTGTATGTTACGTTCTAAAAGTTCTTGGTTTTGAGCTTCCTGAGCAGCTTGTCCTTGGTGATTAAAATCGTTATAAAGGTCATTAAAATTTTTTTCTCGTGCTTGTTCAATTTGAGTATCAAAATTGAGATTTTCGTTGTTACGATCAGAATCTGATATTTCAACATCCATCCTGGAGCTAGAGTTACTAGATTGGGAACCTCTCTCTTTAGATAAACGCCTTTGTTTATTTGGAGCTTGGTTTAAAGGTTCATCTGTGGCTTTGCGCTTTTCAGTAGTTTTTTTGCTTGTTGATTGTGGTTCTGGTTGATTTTGAGTTTCTTGAGGAGTAACAAATTCCATCTGCACAGTCGTTGGTTGAGGAATAGGTTCTGGTTGGGATTGAGGTTGTTGGACTGGTTGCGGATCTACAGTTGGTGCTCGTTGGAAGTTAGGTTGTTCGAAATCGTAGGCGCGTACGCGAGGATTTGGGTGCACGTAGGGTTGATTTGCTCTTGGCTGGGGAATTGGTGGGAATTGGACCGGTATTTCTCCCGATCGATCTTGTTGTTGCTGTTGTTGGACTGGTGTCGTTGGAGCTGAGGCAAAGAAACTCGCTCCAAAATTCCATGCAGCTTTTACTCCCTTACACGAAGCTTTTACAGCGTCTATCGTTATATCAAAGGCCATAGCCATTACAGGATTGGGGCCATCATTCATAAGGTCTCGTATCTGAGCGTCACGATATTGTTGTGAAGAATAAAAAGCTGTCATTGGATCTATTAAAGGAGGTGCCAGAGGCGTTGGCTTAGGTATTGAACCACCGCACCCTCCTGTATAACCTGGATTTGGATTTGGATTTGGAGTAGGTGTTGGAGTTGGAGTAGGTGTTGGAGTTGGAGTAGGTGTTGGAGTTGGAGTAGGTGTTGGAGTTGGAGTAGGTGTTGGAGTTGGAGCCTGAGTTGGTGCTTGAGTTGGTGCTTGAGTTGCTAGAGGAGTATGATCTGCAATAAAATCTCTTGCGCGTTGACGAATTTCATTCTGGGGAATTCCCTGCCGTTCGCAATTAATTATAAAATCAAGCATTTCTTTTTTCTGACCAATAGACAGATTTCTGAGGTTTTGTCGCTCATTTTGAAGTCTTTGAAATTCGTGTCTTTGACTGATTCTACTTCCTTGTGCACTTCTATTGGCATTAAAAACAGCATGTTGATTTGATGGATTAGATCTTTGAAGTTCACGCACTCGCTCCGCACCGCTTAATCCTCTTGGGCTTCGTTCTGTTCCAGGTACTTCTTCCCATGGAGTTGATTGCGTTGGAGGTTGAGAATTATTTTGAGTAACTCCTGGCTGTTGCCCAGTTTGTGATGGTGATGGTAAGTCCGATCCGCCTGAATTTTGGCGTATAGGAGTTAGATTTATAAATGTTCGAGGCTCCGGATCGAAGTTAGAATTATAAGGAAGAACGACCTCATCCGGGTCATAATAATTGTTAACATCGGGTAAAGCCGAATTATTATTATTGTTATTATTATTCATGCCTTGAAGCGGCATATTAATAACAGAAAGCAAGGAAACAAAAAGAATACCTACAAAAAAACGCTGTGCGTTCATAATAACCCCCATTAAATAAATTTTCAAAAAACATTAATATAGTAATTAGCTGTATTAATTGTCATAATAGAAATTATTTAAAAGCAAAACGCCAGGGTGGGGTTATTCAGATTGAAATAAGTTTGCGTGATTTACTGAGGAACAAAGGCGTTTTCAATGTATTCAATAGAAAACGAGCCATTGGTTTGGCGGACAAGGGTTGCTACATCAAATCTCAAGACATGATCAAAGAAGCGATTTTTGAGGACAAAGTGCTGAGCAGCACGTCCGATTTTCTTTTGTTTGCCGTAGGTAACAACGGTCGACGTTGCAAAATAAGCGGTAGATCTTGTTTTGACTTCAACAAAAACAATCAATTCACCTTTGCGTGCAATTACATCAACTTCACCAGCTTTGGTACGATAGTTTTGAGCCAAGATAGTAAAGTGGCGAGCAAGTAGCCATTGTGTGACCGCTTGCTCGCCCTGTTGTCCGAGTGTTTGTGTGTGGTTTCTTGGTGTAGTCATAAATTAAAAGTTAAAAGTATTCTTTGCAACAAGTGCCTGGCCCATTGAAGTGAATTGTGAATCGGGATATTTGCTTGCCAAGGTTTCAAGATTTTGTACCACGATATCATTTTGTTTTTGACGTTTTGCAAGTTTGCATTCTAGATACAAAAGGCGCGGTTCAACACTTGGGTGATTAGGCAAATAAGTTGCTTTGAGGTAATCGATTCGTTTACGTGCTGCATCGTATTGCTTTTGGTGGAGGTAGAAGTCATAGACATAAACCTCTTTGTCGATGAGCTTTTGGACGCATGTCTTTTTTATATCTTCAACATCGCGACGATATTTCTGATAGGAAGCGGTGTCGGTGTAATCACGGCAGAGTTTGAGTGCCTCTTCGGTTGGAGTTTGATCACAGTCGGAGCGGAGTGTTTGATAAAATTTAGAGAGAATTGATTTGTATTTTGCATACTCGGCAAATTTATCAGAAGGATAAAACTGATTGAAGTGCTCGTACATTTCATGTGCAGGAGCATGCCTACCTTCTTTAAAATAGGTTTCCGCAAGGAGCATTTTGTACTTTCCGATATCTTGTCGGTCGGAATGTTGTCCAATAATTTGCTCAAGCAGTTCTATGGCAGCTTCGTGGTTTTTTCTTTCGATACAGACAAACGTTTTTTCTTTGAGTTCATCAAAGTTCATCTCTTCTTTGCTTTTTGTTTGCTTGGCACATGATGAGAGAAGGCTTATCAAGCAAAGCGCAAAGAGTGTCTGAGTACCATAACTTAGGTTCAAGTTTTTCTTCATAAAAGCTCCTTTAATCGCGTTTCTCCGACCGCTGAAATTCTTTTCTGCTCAGCAGTAGTTCTGCTATGCAAGGTATCAAAATTTTGGTGGGAAGGCAAAAGTGAGATGAGGGGCTGGGCTATTTCCAGTTATTAGGAGACCTAAAATGCATATGCATATGAAAAACAGTTTGAGCGCTCTGTGGTCCATTATTCATGGTAATGGTAAAATCTCCCTGACCATTGAGCCGTTTTGAAAGCTCTTGAGCTTTTAATGCCATTTTTGAAAGAACTGTTTGATCATACAGGTTTGAAGCATCGAGTGTCTTGATATTAACGATATGTTTTTTAGGAATAATCAAGCAATCAACCGGCTTTCTGATTGGTCTTTTTTCAATAACAATCAGATCATCTGTTTCATCGATAATGACTGCAGGGCTTTGACGGGTGATGATTTGGCAGAAGGCGCAGTTTGCATGAGCCATTTGCTCGAAAGAAGATGAGGGCTTTTCAGTGGGTGCTACTGCTGCAACAAGTCCAATAAAAATAAAACCGATAACAAATACATGTACGCACCTTTTGAACATAAAAGCTCCATTTTGAATTCTGACTGTGAAATAGCTACTGTTTTTAGAATATCAAACAGAACAAGCTCGTGCAAAAGGGTTTTTCATGGAAAAAGGGCAATGCTTGAGGCATTACCCTTAATGTAAAATGTACGATTTTATTTGGCTTACGCAGCAGCTGGAGTTGGTGCTACAGGTGAAGGTATTGCCGCAGGCTGAGTTGGTGTGGTTGCAGGAGTTGTTTGCGTTGATGTTACTCCTGAAGCATCTGTTGTGGTTTGAGCTGTAGGTGCAGGCGTTGCAGGTGTAGAAACTGGTGTAGCCGTAGGAGTAGGGGTAGCTGTTGGTGCTACTGGACTCGCAGGAGCAGGAGTTGCAGCTGTAGGAGGGGTTACCGCTGAGCTCTCTGTTGTAGGTGTTGGCGTAGCGCTAGGAGCGGTGCTTGTTGATGGCGCTGCTGATGTTTGTGCAGCTGTAGGAGCGGCGGTTCCAGTTGCTTGTTGTGCAGCGGCTTGGAGTTTTTGTTTGCGGGCATCTCTGCGTGCTTGACGTGCTTTTTCTCGTTGCTCAAACATTTCTTTCATTCGAGCTTGTTGTTCAGGAGATTTTTGACGAGCTATTAACTGTTGCTGAATTGCTAAAATTGTCGTTTCTAATGTTTTTACTCGCTCGCTTTGCGCATCAAGAAGCCCTTTGGTAACTTGAATTTGTTCGGTTTGATTTTTTTCTAAGCCTTGGCATCGTTGCTCTAAAGCTTGATTTCTTTGTTCTACAACCTGGCTACGTTGCTCCAAGGCTTGGCTACGTTGCTCCAAGGCTTGGCTACGTTGTTCTAACGTTTGATTTTTTTGCTCTAAAGCTTGTGTTCGTTGATCTAAAGAGCCAATTGTTTGTTGTAGCTGCTGAAATGCTTGTTGGTGTTGTTGTCTTTGAGGTTGATATGCAGAGCGCACACCTTGCATTGATGGCAGTGGTTGAGCAGCTTGTTGTTGAGTTTGTGTTTGTGGAGCTTGTGCTTGTACGGCTTGTGGTTGAATATCTTGTGATTGTACAGCCTGTGATTGAGTTTGTGATTGTACATTTTGTGATTGAGTTTGTGATTGTACATTTTGTGATTGAGTTTGTGCGGCATTACGCGCAGCCTTTTTTGCTCGAGCACGTTTTTGAGGCTGTTTTTTTCGTTGGGCATTTGTCTTTTTGATGCCAGGACGATTTCTTGTAGCTGATGTTTTCTTTACACCCGATGCTTTTTTGATTCGTGATTTCTTCGCTTGCGATCGAGATGCTTGATTCGGTTGCATTGCCGTAAGCGACGAGAACATTAATGCTCCAAGAGCAAAAAGTCTTAAAAAGAGCTTATTCATAAAAAACCTTTCTATTTTGAAAAATAATAAAAACACCATGTCATAAACTTGATCTTGAAATTATTGAGCCTGCGTCGTTATTGGAGTTGAAGTTGTTGTAGCTGTTTGGGTTACTACGGGGAGCGGTATTGCTTTTGGCACCATTGTTGTTGAAGGTGCTGATGCGGCTGCAGTTTGGGCACTTTGTGGAGTTGCTTTTGCCTTTAATGATCTATATTTTTGTACGATAGTTGATTGTGTTTGCGAGAGAAATCGTTTTGCTGCGGGGGCTAATGCCGGAAACTTTTGAGTGAGGAGTTGTAGCAGCTGTTGAAAATCTTGTTGCATTTTCTGTTGGAGTTGCTGAATCTGTTGTTGAACAAATGGTTGAATTTGTTGTTGAAGAAATTGTTGAACCTGTTGCTTTGTTTGCTGAATCTGTTGAGGTAGTTTTTGGTAGATGAGTGCTCCGTGAGTTTTGATTCGGTCAGACAGCTTATTTGCTCTTTCTTCAAGTTTTGAAATTCTCTCAGATAATTCTTCTGTCGATGGGGTTGATAATGTTTGCGCTGCTGGTTGTGTGATAACTTGCGGTTGTGTGGTAACCACCGGTTGTGGAGTGATTGAAGCAGTTGCTGCTGGTATTATAGCCCCACTTTGTGGTTGTACGGCAATTGGGGCAGCAGCTTCAGGAACTGCCTGCTGGGTTTGCATTGGTGTAAGCGATGAAAACATGAGTGTTACCGCAACAAGTATTCTTAAAAATAGCTTATCCATAGTGACACATCTCCTTGTATGTGGCTTAAAAACATAATTATATCGGTTCTATCTATCAAAAACATAACATTTGTTATTTCCTATTTGCAATAATTAATAGAAAATATATCTATATTCGCAACGTTTTTTGATTTGTTGAGATTGGTGAATGAGGGACTTCTTATGAGAAGAGCTCGATGTCATGAAAAATTGATCAGTATTACGGCTAGATCCGTGTTGCATTCTCTGGTACACTGTCTTGCATTCTGAGCTTGTTAAGCTTCACATCAGTATTATTTCAATAAAGGATTGTGTATCTATGAACGAGAGAATTGCTTCATTTTTGAAGAACTTAGTATTTGCGCTTGCTTTGACCTGGGTTACCATGCAATTGTTTGGTTACTTTTTTGGGTCAAAAACAGATATCAAGCAGGGTGAAATTAGACCTGGGCAACAGGCTCAAGCTTTGATGGCGGAAGAGCTTTTTAAACCTCTAAACTTAGATGTAAGCTTTGCGGAGCAAAAAGTTCCCGCTGAAGAAGATACAGAAATTGGTACTGATTATTGCAACATGCTCTTCTCTTCTCATGGGGCGGTATTGCAAAGTATCGATTTTAAAGAACATCTCAATAAAAATGGTAAGCCGCTGCGTACTATTTTTGACCGTGGTTCTATGGACGAAGAACAGCGAAAGAAGGGATGCTTCTTGCTTGCGTTTGAAGACAAGACCCCTTATTTTTATAAGCTTATTGCAACCAATCGTGGTGTTGAAAAGACTGATCTGATTTACCAGGCTCATCATGAGGGATGGACAATTACCAAGACCTTTGGGATTTACAAAAAGAGCTATCAGCTTGATGTAACACTCGCATTTGAGTCTGATAAAAAGCATTCAGATATTAAGCCGCGCTTGTTCTTTGGAGCGCCCTATATTGCTGAATTAGGTGATGATGCTATTTCATTGATTACCTATAATGAAACAAAAAATTCCATTGAGCGTCGTGACGTCAGCTCAGACCAAGGGGCAGCTTGGTACTGGAAAACAAATAAGCCGATTTTTGGAGCGGAAGATAAGTACTTCTTGCATAGTATGATTAACGACCCTTCAAAGTTTGCTCAGCGTGCATACTTTAAAATGTATGATTCCTCGATGATAACCCCTATTCTTGAAGGCCCTACGGTTACAGAAAAGCAAAGTTATACTTTGTCGTTTTATATCGGACCAAAAGTATTTGACCATCTTATTGCAGTTGATGAGCGTCTTGAGGAGGTTATGTCTTTTGGTTGGCTTTCATGGTTCTGCAAATTGCTCTTAAAGCTTTTGCAATGGTTATATGATCTGATTGGTAACTATGGATTAGCGATTATTGTAATGAGTTTTGTTCTTAAGTTGCCTTTTGCACCGTTTTCTATTTATGCACGCAAGAAGACTGAAGAATATCAAAAATTTCAGCCATCGATTACCCGCATTCGTGAAAAATATAAGCATGATCAGGCTTTGCAGCATCAAGAATTTTTGAAATTTCATCGTGATCACAATATATCACCAACCACGCCAGCTATGGGTTGCTTGCCGCTTGTCGTGCAAATTCCTATTTTGTTTAGCTTATATCGAGTATTGGGTAATTATCTTGATTTGTATCAAGCACCATTTTTTGGTTGGTTAACCGATCTATCGGCTAAAGATCCTTTTTATGTTCTTCCAATATTACTTGGCTTGTTTAGTGTTTGGCAACAAAGCTTGATGCCGGTTAGCGATGAAAAGCAGCGGATTATGTCGATGTTTATGGCGGTCGTAATGACCGTTGTCTTTGCGAGCTTTCCTGCAGGGCTCGTCTTATATTGGTTAATGAATACACTATTTACCATTGCCGAAGATTATGCTCGTAAGCTCATCTATCGATAAACGGTAAGGATAATTTCATGCAAGCACAATTGCCCGCACTTCAAAAACTTGTTCGACAGCTTCAGCGAGTTCCTTATCTTGCGTCAAAAAATGTTTATAAGGTGGTCGCTCATTTTCTGAACAGTGATATGAAAAGTGTCGAGCAATTGTGCCAAGCAATTCTTGAGGCAAAGCAATCAGTTAAGCCCTGTGTGCGGTGTTATAACTGGTCTGAAGATGCGGATTTATGCACCATTTGCTTATCACCACGACGTGACGAAAAAGTTATTTGTGTTGTTGAAACATGGCACGATTTATTAGCTATTGAAAAGTCTGGTGAGTTTAAGGGGCTTTATCATGTTCTTGGTGGTTCACTCTGTCCCCTTGAAGGGGTTGGGCCCGACCAGCTGCGTATTGGCGAGTTGCTTGTACGTTTGACTGAAGGTGTCAGCGAGTTGATTTTTGCAACCAATCCAACGCCTGAGGGCGAAGCAACCGCCAGTTATATTGCCTCAAAAATTCAAAGCTCTCCCATTTCCATATCTAAGCTTGCGAGCGGGGTTCCGATTGGCTCCAGCTTGGAGTACATGGATCGTGTTACTATCTGTAAAGCATTGTTAGGTAGAAGACCATTTTGAAGCAAAGATTGCTTACGCTACTTCTTCTCGTTACTTTATTTACTTCTACGCTTCACAGCACCCCTCATGCTACGCAGATCAAAAAACTTTCAATTAAAAGCCTTGAGCAGCAGGTGCTTGATGCAGACCGCGTGTCGTTTAGAGGTGAAGTTGAAGTTTGGGTTGATGAAAAATTACATCTCTGGGCTGATGTTGTTGATGTTGATAAAAAAGCTCAGACACTCCATGCGCGAGTACAGCCTGGAAGCTTTTTAAAAATTGAAAACAACGACTTCATTATCTTGGCAGAGCAGTTCTATTTGAACCTTCTTGACAAAACGGGCTATGCCGAACAAGTTCGATTTCACGTTGATGAAGGGTATCTTGCGGCTGATCGTGCTGAAAAATATGGAGAAAATGAATGGCGTATGATCGATATGGTCTACACCCCTTGCGATGCATATCATGCGCATTGGAACTTGAGTGCAGATAGTGCTGAGGTGCGTGGTGGTTATTTTATTAAGGCATGTAATATTGTTTTTAAGATTGGTGGAATTCCTGTTTTTTACCTCCCACGCATGGTATTTCCTATTCAAGGTCGTTCAAAATCCGGTTTCTTAATTCCTCGCTTTTATTTTGACTATGTATATGGTTTTGGCTTTAAGCAGGAATATTACAAATATTTTAGCTCTCATTGCGATACAACGCTTGCGGTTGATTGGCGTGATAAGCGTGGCTTAGTTGTCTCAGATGAATTTCGTTGGGCATGTGCGCCTGAAAACTTTTTGCATTTTAAAGGGCACTATGCCATAGCTCGAGATAGCTTTGTTTTGAAGAAAGATAAAATTTTTAAAGCAACCGATCATCGCTACTGGATTCAGGCAACCGATTTTCGTTCCAGCAGTAGTGTTATTAATAACATGTTATTTGCTTCGCTTACTCGTCTTGATTTTGGTACTGATAAAAAAATTGGGTATCATTTTTTTAATACTACCGATGATGTTGATGATCAATTTTATAATTCAGGTCATTTACGATTGTTTTCTCCGAAAAATCACCTTGAACTTTCTGTTGCAGATGAGAAGACAAGTCGTAGACGATTTTCTCCTCTTATGCCTGATCAGCTTGAACAGCTTACTTCACAGCAACCAATAGGAGTTGGGGTTACATCATCAACTCAGGAGCTTGAAGATCGCGTTGGGTTGACCTATCTGCCTCGCTTTGAATGGAATAGTGCTTACGCAATTTGGAAAAACATATTTTCTTATCGGCATGATTTTTTTGTTGATCAGGTAACGTATCGTCAATACGAGTATGAAAAAATATTTTTAAATGGATTGCTTGCTCAAGAAAATATTCTTATTCCACAAGCGAAAGCTGACCTTTTACGTGCACATTACCGGGCTGATTTGAGGGAATCTTTTTCATTGTATGACAATACCTTAAGTCTATGGGTTAATCCACATTTTCAATTTAGGAGTAATCAGAAGCAAGACGTGCAATATTCAAAAAATGTATTTGAACGGCGTGTTCTTGGATATGGAGGGTTTCGTTTTTTCTTGACCTATGGCGCTGAATGGGCTTTGCCTGAGTGGTCTATGATGAGCGAAAATGGCTCGTATACTCATTTTTTGCAGCCACTTTTCCGATGGGAATTATCCCCAAAATTTCAACAAGATCATTGGTATTACTTTGATCGGTGGGATCGTCAATATCCTGCAAATCAACTTGTTTTTGCTCTGAGAAATAGTGTTATTACACCAAAACTTGCACTTGATTGGCAACTGAGTCAGAGTTATGATTTTTATGGTCGATCGGATATTTTTTTCTTACGACGAGGAACGCTTGATAAGCATTTATTACCATTAAGTTTTGATTGTTCGTTAAGTTTTAATCCACTAACAATTGCTGCAACACAGGAGTATGAGTGGCGTAACGGGCGACTCTTGCAATCAGAAATTTCTGCATCATTTGTACGTAAAAAAATGATTATAAGTGCCGGATATCTTTTTCAGCGGAGTGAGTTGCAAGTTGAGCGTGCATTACTTTCAAACATTCCGCACTTTCTTACCTTTAGTGCTACAATTCCTCTGACTCGGCAAACAACACTGTGCTATGATGTTCAATTTTATGCAGAAAATCGGCCTTATTTTTTTGAATTTTCAACAATACGTCCACTCTTACATCGAGTTCGATTAGACTATAATGGGCACTGTTGGGGATTTTATTGTGGCTTTGAAGAGAAAAAATATCGAGAATCTGGGAATTGGAAGCGCGAGTGTGCCATGGTATTGTGTGTTCGGCTTGATTCACTTGGTTCTTTTGCGCAAAAATTTAGACAGCCTCAAATAATGCGCATGAATAGTGATTGATCATAAAAGAATTAAAGGAGAAGAATGATTTTTGTTCCACCACAAAATAAAGCTTTATTTAAGGAGCGTCGAAAGCGACTGCGCGAAGCTCTTCAAGATGAATATCCGCATCTGGATAGCGGTATTATTATGCTCAGTGCAGGGTTTGAAACTTCTGAACGGGCTCCATTTCGACAAGAAAGCTCTTTTTATTATTTAACAGGACTTACAGAGCCGGCTGCGGTTTTATGTATGCACTGGGATGGGAAAGAGTATTTATATTTACCACGTTATGCTGATTCGCGAGAAAAGTGGGTAAATGTTACGCTCAAGATTGGTCAAGATGCAAATGATTATGGATTTGATGAAATACGCCCCCTTGGTGAAATTGAAAAAGGATACTCATTTCATCCTCTTTTTGAGCAGCATAAATATGAGAATTTGCTTAAAAACCTCAAACAATCACTTCATGAAAAATCTCATCTTTTTACGTTGCTTGATTTATCAGTAAGCGGTTATATGTTTCCGATTATGTTGCAAAAACAGATTCAGGAATGGTTTCCGCTTTTAAAATCGATAACACAAGATATTTCGCCACTTGTTCATGAAATGCGCCGATTCAAGGATCAATATGAAATTGATCTCATTTATAAAGCTGTACAATTGACGCTCATGGCGCAGCAAGCTGCAGCGCGTGAAATTGGTGCAGGAAAGTTTGAGTATCAAGTACAAGCTGCTATCGAATACATGTTTACTTATGTAGCATCAACAAATCGTTCATTTCCCAGCATTGTAGCAACGGGTAAAAACACGACCATCTTGCACTATGTTGAAAACAATCAGCAAATTATGGAAGAAGATTTGGTGGTTGTTGATATTGGTGCTGAGTATGGGCTTTATGCTGCAGATCTTACCAGAACCTATCCAGCAAATGGAAAATTTACACCACGTCAGCGCGAAATTTATCAACTTGTTTTAGATACGCAGCAGTATATTGAAAGCATTGCAAAGCCTGGCATGTATTTAAAAAATTCTCAGTATCAAGATGAATCGTTGCATCATCTAGCTGTTGGATTTTTGAAAAAGGCCGGCTATGCTGACTACTTTGTGCATGGAATTGGTCACTATCTTGGGCTTGATGTTCATGATGTTGGTGATTACAGCACTCCGCTTATGCCTGGTGATGTATTTACCATTGAACCAGGAATTTACATTCCTGATGAAAAATTGGGTGTACGTATTGAAGATGATTATGTTATGACCGATGATGGAGCTGTTTGCTTGAGCTTTGATTTGCCGCGACAGCCCGATGAAATTGAGCGTTGGATGCAGACCGTAAGAGAGTAATATTTTTATCATAGGAGTAGTAATGAAGAATCTTGAAATACCTTGTTTTTATGTCATTGATGAAGATGGCAGCAAAGTTGCAGTTATTTTGGATATTGAAGTATTCCAAGAGCTTATTGGTGGTGCAAGCATGATTGCTGAACTTGTTGAAGCAACAGAAGCTGCTACACAGGGAGAGAGTAAAAAAAGCAAGAAAAGTGCTGCAGTTAAAAAAGCGGTTGCTCAACACGCAGCTGCGAAAAAAACAACCACAAAAAAAACAGCAACAAAATCGGCAGTAAAAAAAGAAGCGGCAAAAAAGCCAGCGGCCAAGAAAGCTGTTCCTCAAAAAGCAAAAACAAAAAAGACTGTAGCTAAAAAGAAGTAACGATTATTCCAAAAAGGAGCCGGAGCGTGAACATACCAAAACTGGTTGAACAAGTTATTGCACGTAAAAAAAAATTCATCATTATAACTGGTGGCGTATGTTCATCTCTGGGCAAAGGGGTACTCATTTCCTCGCTTGGTGTCTTGCTCAAAAATGCTGGCTATTCGCTTGCAGTGATGAAGTGGGATCCCTATCTTAACGTTGATCCTGGAACAATGTCCCCCCTTGAGCATGGTGAAGTTTTTGTAACTTCAGATGGTGCTGAAACAGACCTTGATTTAGGGCATTACGAACGTTTGATTGGGATTAGTCTTACTCGCCGCTCATCCGTTTCATCTGGACAAATATTTGAAGAAATTTTGCGGCACGAGCGAACAGGAGCGCTTTTAGGGCGTTGTATTCAGCTTGTGCCGCATGTTGTTGACAGTACCAAACAGCGATTGCTGCAGTTTGCACTTGATAGCGATGCTGAATTTATTCTTGTTGAAATTGGTGGAACCGTTGGCGATATGGAAGGCGAGGTCTTTCTTGAAACTGTGCGCCAGCTGCGTGCAGATCTTGGAAGTAATCGAATGTTTCATGGTCACCTGAGTTATGTTCCGCTTCTTAGTTGGACTGGTGAAATTAAAACAAAGCCGACACAGCATAGCGTTATCGAGCTTAAGCGAGCTGGTCTTGCTCCCGATTGTCTGATCTTGCGTTCTGACAAGGCACTTGATGCATCAGCAATCAAGAAGCTTGCAGTAATGTGTGGTGTTGGACATCAAATGATCTTTCAGTCATTGACTTGGAACCCAATTTATAAGCTTTTTGTTGATTTAGAGCGTCAGGGTATCGGAATTAAAATACAAGAATATTTTCAATGTCCAGATATCAGGCCTTCAGATTTAACGAACTGGAAAAATCTAATTGCTTTGATTGAAAAGCCTGTCGGGAAAATTACGGTAGGTCTTATTGCCAAATATGTTGGGAGTAACGATCCTTATATTAGTGTTGTTGAGGCGATTAAATCAGCAGGATACTACCTTAATCATGATGTTCAAATCAAGGTAATTGAAGCTGAATTACTGGAAAAAGATTCGTACAATTCAGATGCAGGGGCTTGGGCAATACTGAAGGAGCTTGATGGTATTGTGGTGCCCGGTGGCTTTGATACGCGGGGAATTGAGGGGAAAATTTTAGCAGCACGCTTTGCACGAGAGCACAACATCCCGTATTTGGGTTTGTGTCTTGGTATGCAGGTGTTGCTCATCGAAGCTGGCCGTTCGCTCTTGAATTTAAAAGATGCGCATAGCACCGAAATGAATCCTAAAACAATAAATCCAGTTGTTGCATTACTTGAAGAGCAGGTTGGAGTTGTTGATAAAGGCGCTTCAATGCGCTTGGGTAATTATGAGTGTTCACTGGTTCCGGGTACCAAAGCTCATGACGCGTATGGGCAAGATAAAGTAATCGAGCGTCACCGTCATCGCTATGAATTCAATAATGCCTACCGTGCGGAATACGAACAAGCGGGGGTTGTTTTTTCAGGAGTTTTTAAAGAAAAAAACTTGGTCGAAATAGCAGAACACCCAAAACATCGTTTTATGGTGGGTACTCAATTTCATCCAGAATTCACGAGCTCCCCACTCAAAGTTCATCCATTATTCAAAGCCTTTGTGCAGGCCATTGTTCAGAAATAAAAGTAGTAGCTGAGGGTATTAATCATGTCAAAAACGATTGAGCGAATCGACCAGTTCAAAAAAATGCTTGCTGCAAAGAAGCCCCTGACTATGCGTGAAGTTCAACAACTTAAAGAATACTATCGCATTGGATTGACTTACACGAGTAATGCGCTTGAGGGCAATTCATTAACAGAAACTGAAACTAAAGTTGTGATTGAAGATGGTTTGACCGTGAGTGGAAAGCCGCTGCGAGACCATCTTGAAGCGCTTGGCCATTCATCTGCATATGACCATCTTTTAACACTAGTTGGGCAAATCAGTTTTTCGTTTAAAGATTTTAATTAGGGACTTACAATGCATTGTGTTATTAAGT
Organism: Candidatus Dependentiae bacterium; assembly: GCA_018266175.1. Classification (NCBI taxonomy): domain Bacteria; species Candidatus Babelota bacterium. The sequence continues at coordinate 429,110 of JAFEAY010000003.1, read as the reverse complement.
TTATATTATTCATGTTTTTGATTTCTTATACATCATTAACAATGGCTATGTTTGAACGTGAAAATGGGTTCTGGACTAATCAGGATGATGAAGCAAAAATAGATTTTTTTGGAAAATTGACTGATCCAAAAAGTCAGCGTGAAAATTGGTATAAGGTAAGCCCTTACGTAGCAGAATTTTTATGTACAATTTCAAATACTGGTTTTATATATGCGGGCATTCAAAATAATTCTCCAGAATTAATACTTGCTGGGATTGCATCAATTTTAAGCCACAGTATTCCAAAGGAATGGCTACTTTATGTAGATAAGCTTGGTGTTGCACTTGTTATTTCGAAAGTAGTACGCGAGTATCAAGTTGTAATTGATAATCCGATTCTTCTTACTCCTCTTGCATTGGCCGGTCTTATCAATGCTGCAGATGCCTATCTTGCACGTAAAAAGGGATGGACTCTACCTCACGTTGCATGGCATTTATCAGCGGCTGCGTTAGCTCATTATTTTTTACAGTACGTAGAAGAGTCTTGAATTGGTGATAATGCTAAAAGGGGATAAGTGTGAAACAATCATTTTTTATTATTTTTATACTTTGTATGCTTGTTGGCATTGGATTATACACTGTTATGTTGTCAGGGTCAGATATGTTATCATCAGCACCGAAAAAAACTGCTCAGTTCAAAGAAATTTTTATCAGCTACAATCAAGATGTAGCTGAGCATTTTAATAAACTTTCCCAAGCGGAAAAAGTCTTTATTGCGCTTATGTATCAAGCAAGTATTCCGGGAAATCGAATTTTATTGGATCAAGTTCATCGTCATGGATGCGAGGTTTTTGATTTGTTTAAATTGTTATGCGATGAACAAGCGCGTTTAATTGATCTTGAAAAAACAGGTTCTCTAGTATTTAAACAGAGTTCGGCTCAAGAATTTATTGATCAAGTAAAGACATATTTAGTTTATTTATTTGCTAATAATGGACAATATTTCAAAAAAGAGTCTGAAAACGAAAAGCGAACCCCAAGTAAAATAGGACTTACCGCTCTCACTCAAGAGAATATAAGTTTAGCATTCAATGCACTAGGGCTTACAGGTCAAGCAAAGAGGGTGCTCGATCTTGAACGAACTATTTTTGACTCTACCTATGAGCCAACGTTGACAGTTGCTGGAAGTATCGAAAAAAGTGCCGTTAATATTTATGCCAAAGGCGATGAGCCAGGTAGCTCAGAAACTTTCACCAGCGCAGACTATGATGTGGTGAGTGAGCAGGCTTTTAATGGCGGAGCCTGTTATTATACTGTTGACACTCAGGGCAAGCGAACACCACGTGTTCTTGATTATGCCGTCTCCGGTAAATATAGCAGAGAGCTTACTGAAATGGTGAAATGGCTTGAGCGTGCACAAGCTCATGCAGCACAATTTCCTGAGCATTTTGATCAGCATTTGGTAGCAAGCCTTGCGCATTTGATTAAAAGCTTGGAAACGGGCAGTGAAGCTGAATTTTCACTTCATTCTATTGAGTGGCTTAAGGATAAAAGCCGTGTGAGTTATACCTTAGGCTTTATTGAATCATACTTGGATCCTATGGGAGATGTTGCCAGTTTTCAAGCTGATGTAACGATTCAGGATCCAGATTTTGATCTTACCCATCTTTCAAAAGAGCTTCCTACCATTGAAGCTGCGCTCCCTCTTCCGCAAGAATTCAAGCGCAATGTGTTGAGTAGCGATGCAGCATTACCAAATGCCACCATGCGCATTGTCGCATCGGCAACGGGTGATTTAGGACCATTATTTTTAACTGCAGCGTATTGTTTGCCCAACGACGCGGTTATCCGTTCTGAGCATGGGACCAAGCAAATTATCTATCGTGCAGACAAAGGACTTGCTGCAACCATTAATCCTCTTCTGACGCGTAAACTCATGTATCTTAAAAAGCGAGCAGACTGGTTTGCAGCGCATGATCAAGACTTTTCAATCATGACCGATCTCTGGAATATCCATGTGGTTTTGCATGAAACGCTTGGTCATGGGAGCGGTAAGTATGCAAAGCACACCTTTCAAGAAGGCGAAGAACTTAAAGTTAATGGTGTAAAGCACAAAGTCGGCGATGCTATACCCGTTACTAACGCTAATTTTTCAAAGTTTATGGCGGGGGCCGATTCGGCCATTGAAGAACTTCGTGCAGAAATTATTGCGCTCTACATCTCTCTTAATCATCTTGACGTCATGAAAGAACATGGTTTGCTTAAAAAATGGCCACAAAAGTTATCTGATGATGAACTCCGCGAATGGCTTCTGTTTGATATGGCTAATACCGCTTTGCGCCGTATTGTTTCTCAAAATGAAGATGCAACTGAAGTTACCGGTGCTCATGCGCAGGCAAATTGCATTATCACCAATTTCTTGGTTGAAAAAGGTGGCGTGCAGTTTCAGCAGGAAGTTGTTGATGTGCAAGGTCAGAATTTTGATGTTCTGGGGATTGATATTGTTGACTTAAATAAGTCGATAGAGGCTGTTTTAGATCTTATGGTGCTGACGCAAACCATTAAATCAACTGCTGATGGTATTAAAGCTCGCTGGTTGATTGATACCTATGGTAAGCCGCTTAATCGGGACTATTTTAAGATTCTTAAACGGAATGAGAAGACGATAGTTGATGATCTTAAGGAGCGTGTTGTGATTAATCCTCATTTTGTCCCTGAGTTGCAAAAGGATGGTTCGTGGTCGGTTCAAACAAGCTGGCCGGTTGATATTTTTGATCTTATTCAGAAGTGGTCGTAATTCGTATTTTTTGATAAGGAAATTGAATGAATTCTTTTATGAAAGTTGTGTGTTTGTTCATAGTGCTTGGTTGCATCCCTTTTTCGTCTCACGTGACAGCAATGTCAGATGAAAATCCTGCTTATAGCTATGATGACGGTACTCTTGAAGCTCTTAAAATAATTTTTAAAAAAAGAATAAGCCTCATAAATTTCTGGAAATCTGGGTTTATAATGCTTGAGGATTCTCAAGGTAAACCTGTAGATATGATTGAATTTATTAAGTATGTTGAAAAATATCTTTTCGAAAAAGAGTCTCAGTTAGACGAAAATAAAGTGACCGCTGATAATATGGATAAGGCCTTACGTCTGCTTGGAGAAGTTAAATAGTGATTGTACATAGCCGATAATTGGCCAATTAAGTGAGTTTTCAAGTAGCGCTGACTCTGGTTGAATAGGCTAATTTAATTTGACCCATCTTTAAAAATGCCGTAGAATAGGAAAACTCATGCATTTGTGAGTAAAAATTGACTTTTCTTACCCTTCTTACGCTTCAGGATGTTTCCCCGTACTACCGAGAAAGCCTAAGATTACAGGAGTAAGTACGAGAATTTAGATTAATGATTTTGAGAATATGAGGATGTGCTGATCATGGATATGAACAAATCGTTTATGCTTCGCAAAGAAGACCGCGCCCCAAAATGGCATCTTATTGACGCAACTGACAAGGTTTTAGGTCGGTTGTCTACAGAAATTGCTAACATTTTGCGTGGAAAAGACAAACCAGAGTTTACTCCTCATGGCGATGCGGGTGACTATGTTGTTGTTATTAACTGCACAAAGATCAAACTGACTGGTAAAAAATGGACCGATAAGATCTATTATTTTTACTCAGGTTGGAGAAGTGGTTTGAAGAATCGCTCTGCTCAAGAGCTTTCAAAAAGAGATCCTTCTCATCTAATCATGCATTCAGTTAAAGGCATGCTTCCGAAGAATAAATTAAGTGATAAGCTTATCACCAAGCTTAAAGTCTATCCTGGAACCGAGCATCCGCATAAAGCTCAAATCTAGACGACTAAGCAAAATTAAGTTATAAAAAGCTGAACATTAATGTTCAGCTTTTTTCATTTTGAAGGTCTTTTTGTGAATAAACAACAGACGCTCCGTGGCGAGATTTTTTTTCAAGGTCTTGGAGTCCATACTGGTGCTCCATGCTCAATTACACTCAAACCTGCTGATGCCAAAAGTGGCATTTCTTTTATTAACGAGCAAAATCCTGATCAAATTATTCGTGTTGGATCTGTTATCCCAGATCCCGCCATGCATGCAACAGTTATACGTACCAACCAATGGGCGCTCAGCACGGTTGAGCATCTTATGGCAGCACTTATGCTTATGGGTATTGATAATGTTGATATTCTTGTGAGTGGCACCGAAATTCCTATTCTTGATGGAAGTGCATTGCTCTTTGTTCAGGGAATTGTTGATATTGGAGTGCTTGAACAAGATGCATCTAAGCAATGGATTACTCCGCGTGAACGGCTTGAATTTGCCGATGATAAAGGGCGATCTATGTTCATTGAGCCTGCAGTTCTCGATCAGCACCAAGATGAAAGAGGTTTTAAACCAGCTCTTTTTATTGATTACAACGCAGATTTCATACATCCACTTAATGGTAATCCTGTATTAACAGGTCAGGTAACGCAAGATTTTTTTATGCATGAAATTGCTCCAGCGCGAACGTTTGGATTTTTAGAGCAGCTACCCTTTCTGCGTCATCACAAGTTGGCACAAGGGACTTCTTTGGGTAATTCTTTGGTGATCGGCAATGGAGAACTTCTTAACGAAATGCGACTTCCTGATGAGTGCGTACGGCATAAGTTTCTTGATTTAATTGGAGACTTAAGTTTGTTAGGCAAAAATCTCATAGGAAGCGTTAAGGCAAATAAAACGAGTCATAATTTTAATCGGCTTGTCATAGAGCATTTCTTAAAAAATCCTGAAAAGTGGCTGGTTATTGAATAATAATTTTAATGAATATGTGTAGAATTTATGGAGTCGAGTGAGAATATTAAATTTATCACTCGACTCTTTTTTATTTAATTATTTGATCCAGGAAAGAGCTGTCGTTACGAGTTGACCAATGCTTTCTCCGAAAAGAAACAAAATATCTTTGTAGGTGAGATAGAGCGCCAAAGCGATGAATAGAACCCATGATGCAAGGTTAATCCCAAGCTTGAGCATTTCAGGGATGCGACGGCGAATAATTGCTTCAATTGTAGCAAAAAGCAGCTGTCCTCCATCCAAAGCTCCAATTGGGAGGATGTTCATAAGCGCTAAATTAATGCTGATAATTGCGAGAAAAATAAAGAGAGAAATAAGGCCCATTTGCGCTGAAACAAAGCTGTGGGAAAGAATCATTAATGGCCCGCCAGCACCTTCAAGTGTTCGATTAAAAATAAGATTTTTAACGCTTTGTGCAATGTTAAATATCCATTGGTTGGTGAGCTCAATTCCTTTTGTTACTGCTGCCATTAAAGGTAGTCGAACCATTGGGTCTTGAAGTCCAGCTCCAATGGTTCCAATTGAAGCATCAATAATTTTTCTTGAGTCGGTTTTTATTTCAAGAGCCAGGGCTTCATTATTACGTAGGACATTTAGTGAGATTTCTGTAGATGGGTTTCCTTGAATTTCACTGTGCAAAATTTGCAAAGCATCAGGAAGAATTGTTCCATTTTCTGACTGTAAAGATGTTTCATTGATTTGGGTGATATAGTCACCTGCTTGGAGGCCGTATCGATCTGCCGGGCTGTCTTTGACAATGGTAGAGACGATAATCCCGCCCTTATCTTCGTGAACACCAATTAAAAAGAGCGAGATGAATGTTCCATAGGCAAATAAAAGGTTAAAAATAATTCCACCAGATAATACGAGAAATTTCTTCCAGTAAGCTTTTTGGCTGAATGATGTTTCGTCTTGAGTGTAGGCATATTCTTGCTCGCCTTGCCCGATTTCAGCAAGGCCGGCAATTTCAACGTAGCCGCCTAATGGAATAATTGCGAGGCGAAAATCAGTTCCCTTTATTTTTTTTCGAAAGAGCTCCGGACCAAAGCCAATAGAAAAAGTAGGTGTATTAATTCCAAAGATTTTGCAGAAAAGAAAGTGTCCGAGCTCATGAATGGTGATGAGTGCCCCAAAGCCTATGAGTGCATAAATAAGAGGAATGAGCTTTGTGGTTATGCAGAGATAGAGTGCATTGCAAAACATTATTTTTCCTTTTTGTGTTGACGAAAAGTAGTGAAAATAAAAAACGATTCAAACGATTATTACAAATTCTATCAAAAAAGTCATGAGTGGGCGATTTTTAGTAATTTTGACAGGATTTCCCTGATCCTGGGGAGTTTTTGTTGCAAATTTGTTTTTGTTTTGTTCATTTAAGCTTCTCCTTGGGGTTTAGTAAGATACAAATAGTCGATATTAGCTGTTCCAGCTTATGTGCTGCGTAATTTTTACTTGAAAAAAATGTAGGAAAATATAAAATAAGAAAAAGTTATTGTACATGTAGATATGCTTCATTTTATCTGTTTTGCACACTCAATAATCATTTGTGTTGCCGGGCTAAGGGGCTTGAGCAACGTTTGCGAGGATGTAAGAAAGCACAATGAGCTGGCTAACCAGGAATGTGTTGGTTTTGCCAAAAGTAAGTTTTTAAGAACATAGGATTATACGATATGCCAACTATTAATCAGCTTGTACGCGAAAAGCGTAAAAAAGTAGAAAATAGGACTAAGGCGCCGGCATTAGCTGCATGCCCACAGAAACGAGGTGTGTGCGTTCGTGTCTACACCCAGACGCCAAAAAAACCAAACTCAGCACTTCGAAAAGTTGCTCGTGTAAAATTAACAACTGGCAAAGAAATAACGGCATATATTCCTGGTGAAGGGCATAATCTTCAAGAGCACTCTGTTGTGTTGGTGCGTGGTGGAAGAGTAAAAGATTTGCCTGGTGTACGCTATCACATTGTTCGTGGCGCATTAGATACAGCCGGTGTTGAAGCGCGTACTCAGAGCCGTTCATTGTATGGTGCAAAACGTAAAAAGAAGGGTGATAAGTAATGCCTAGACGTAAATCGGTCAATTTTGTTCGCGACATCGGTGTTGATGAACGCTTTGGATCTATGTTGGTACAAAAGCTCATTAATACATTGATGGTCTCCGGGAAAAAGAGCATTTCAAGATCTTTGGTCAATGAAGCTTTTGATATTCTTAGCCAAAAAAATGGTGGCGATGACAAAAAAGCATTCATGCTTTTTGAAAAAGCCATGGTACAAATTAAGCCATTTGTTGAGGTTCGATCTCGCCGTGTTGGTGGTGGTGTATATCAAATTCCAACTGAGGTTCGTCCTGCGCGTGCTGTAGCATTGTCGCTTCGATGGCTCATTGAAGCTGCCGCGGGTCGTTCTGATAAAACCATGGGTAAGCGTTTGGCGCATGAAATTATTGATGCTGCTGAAGGACATGGTAACGCAGTTAAGAAAAAGGCCGATGTCCATCGCATGGCAGAAGCGAATAGAGCGTTCTCTCACTACGCTTGGTAAATGGTAGGAAATTATTATGAGTAAAGACAAGCTACTGCGTTTTAGAAACATTGGAATTATGGCTCATATTGACGCCGGAAAAACAACTGTTACTGAGCGTGTTCTCTTTTATACCGGTGTATCACATAAGATTGGTGAAGTGCACGAGGGTGCTGCAACTATGGACTGGATGGAGCAAGAGCGTGAGCGCGGCATTACAATTACCGCTGCAGCTACGACTTGTATCTGGAAAGATCATCAAATCAATATTATTGATACCCCTGGTCACGTTGACTTTACCATTGAAGTAGAGCGTTCCCTTCGAGTGCTTGATGGTGCAGTTGCAGTGTTCTGTGGTGTTGGCGGTGTTCAGCCACAATCAGAAACTGTTTGGCGTCAAGCAAATCGTCATAAGGTTCCTCGTATTGCGTTTGTTAATAAACTTGATCGAACTGGTGCCGATTATTTCGAAGTTGTGAACGAGATCGATCAGAAATTAGCAGGTAATCCTGTTGCTATGCAAATTCCTGTTGGTCAAGCTGATGAATTTACTTCCATTATCGATGTTTTGACTCGAAAAATGGCGGCATTCGATGAATCTGATCAAGGCTTAACGGTTACCTGGGTTGATATTCCTGAAGAATATAAAGATCAAGTGGAAACATTGCGTGAAAAAATTGTTGAAGCTGCAGCAGAAGCTGACGATGCTTTAGCAGAAAAGTATCTCGAAGGTAAGCCGCTCACCCTTGAAGAAATTAAATTTGGTATTCGCAAGGCGACTATTGATCAAAAGATAACCCCAGTTTTCTGCGGTTCTGCGTTTAAAAATAAAGGTGTTCAGTTGATGCTTGATGGTGTCATTGATTATATGCCATCACCGATTGATATTCCATTTGTACACGCTATGGATTCATCAACAAAAGAGCCTAAGCTTTTAAAAAATGCTGATTCAAGTGAACCGTTTTGTGCGCTTGCATTTAAAATTATGATTGATCCATTCGTTGGCTCTCTTACTTTTGTTCGCGTTTATACGGGTAAGCTTGAAGCCGGTTCGTATGTTTATAACGTTTCAAAGGGAAGAAAAGAGCGTGTAAGTCGTTTGCTTAAAATGCATGCGAATAAGCGAGAAGAAATTAAAAGTGTAAGCGCTGGTGATATTGCTGCAGTTGTTGGTCTAAAAGACGCTGTAACTGGTGATACGCTTTGTGCTGAAGATTACGATGTTCTTCTTGAATCAATAAATCTTCCAGATCCAGTTATTCACGTTGCAATTGAGCCTAAGGGCAAAGGCGATTATGAAAAAATGGTCATTGCGTTGCGTAAGTTAATGCAAGAAGATCCTTCATTCAGATTTACTTATAATACCGAAACTAATCAAACAATTATTTCCGGTATGGGTGAATTGCATTTGGAAATTATTGTAGATCGACTATTGCGCGAATATAAAATTGAAGCAAGTGTTGGTAAGGCGCAAGTTGCTTACAAAGAAACTATTCAACGCAAGGTTGAGTCTGAAGGAAAATTCATTCGTCAATCTGGTGGTCATGGTCAATATGGTCACGTTTGGTTAACGCTTGAACCTCTTGAACGAGGCAAAGGCTTTGAATTTGGCAACGATATTAAGGGTGGTACTATTCCTAAGGAATTTGTTCCTGGCATCGAAAAAGGTATTGCAGAAGCCTTAAGTAGTGGTGTTTTGGGTAGTTATCCAGTAGTTGATATCAAGGCTTCGGTATTCGATGGTTCTTTTCATGATGTTGACTCGTCCGAATTAGCATTTAAAATTGCAGCTTCAATGGCATTTAAAGATGGTATGGCAAAAGCTTCTCCTGTATTACTTGAGCCGATTATGAAGGTTGAAGTTACAACTCCTGATGAAAATATGGGAGATGTAATGGGTGACTTGAATTCCCGTCGAGGCCGTATTTTAGGTATGGAAGCGAGCAAGGGGGCTCAAATTGTTACAGCAGAAGTCCCGCTTGGAGAAATGTTTGGTTATTCAACTCAATTGCGTTCAATGACCAAAGGCCGAGCAAGCTACTCTATGCAGTTTGAAGTGTACAGAGAAGTGCCGAAAAATATCGAAGAAAATATTGTTGGTAAAAAATAATAGTATAGTGAATTTAGTGTCTGAAAGGATACGGGAATGGCAAAAGGCGTATTTGAGCGAACTAAGCCGCATTGTAACGTAGGAACAATTGGTCACGTTGACCATGGTAAAACGACATTGACTGCGGCAATCACCAAAACACTCTCAGAGATGGGAATGGCTCAATTCAAGAGTTATGATCAAATTGATAAATCTCCTGAGGAGCGTGCTCGTGGTATTACCATTGCAGCAACTCACGTTGAGTATGAAACAAAAAATCGACATTATGCTCACGTTGACTGTCCTGGTCACGCTGACTATGTTAAAAACATGATCACCGGTGCTGCTCAAATGGACGGCGCAATTTTGGTTGTATCTGCAGCTGATGGTGCTATGCCTCAAACAAGAGAGCATATCTTGCTTGCTCACCAAGTTGGTGTTCCTTCACTTGTCGTTTTCTTAAACAAAGTCGACATGGTTGATGATGAGGGAATGATTGAACTTGTTGAAGAAGAAATTAGAGAACTTCTTAGTAAGTATGGGTTCCCTGGAACAGAAATTCCAATCGTTCGTGGTTCTGCTACTAAAGCTTTGAGCGGCGATGAAAGCGCAATTGGAAAACCTGCAATTTTCAAATTGATGGAAGCAGTTGATAGCTACATTCCAACACCTGCACGAGAAACGGACAAGCCATTTTTGATGCCTGTCGAAGACGTTTTCTCAATTTCAGGTCGTGGAACTGTAGTAACAGGTCGAATTGAGACTGGAATTGTTAAAGTTGGTGGCGAAGTTGAAATTGTTGGGTTTAAAGACACCTTCAAATCAACGGTAACCGGCGTTGAAATGTTCAATAAGGAAATGAAAGAGGGACAGGCTGGAGACAACGTAGGTCTTTTGATTCGCGGTCTTAAAAAAGAAGACGTTGAACGAGGACAAGTTCTTTGCGCTCCTGGTTCTATTAAGCCTCATAAGAAATTTAAGTGTCAAATCCTTGTTCTTAAAAAAGAAGAAGGTGGTCGCCACAGTCCGTTCTTTAGTGGATATCGCCCACAGTTCTATTTTAGAACAACTGACGTTACAGGAAGCATCACATTGCCAGCTGGTCGTGAGATGGTTATGCCTGGTGATGACGTTGAAGTTTCTGTAGAACTTGTAAGTAAAGTAGCTATGGACAAAGGGTTGAAGTTTGCAGTGCGTGAAGGTGGTCGAACCATCGGAGCTGGCGTTGTAACAGAAATTATTGAATAATTTCTTAACGTGGAAAAAGCAAAGATGAAAAAACAAAAGATACGCTTAACATTAAAGTCATACGATCACCAATTGCTTGATAATGCAGTTAAGCAAATTGTAATGACGGTAAAAAGAACAGGATCCCAGGTTTTGGGACCTGTTCCTCTGCCAAGTAGAAAACAGTACTTTACAGTTTTAAGGTCGCCTCATATTGACAAGAAATCTCGAGAGCAGTTTGAATTAACGACCCATAAACGAATTTTAGATATTGTGTCTCCTGCAGAACAGACGATGGATGCGCTCATGAAATTGAATATTTCCGCTGGCGTAGATGTAGAGATTAAGTAAGGAATCGGCACAACGAGGCTGCTATGTTAAATGGTGTTTTAGGTAAGAAAATAGGAATGACTCAGGTGTTTGATGCACAGGGTATAGTTGTACCTGTAACGGTAGTTGATGTATCAAATCAATTCGTTACGCAAATAAAGACACCTGAAAAAGATGGTTATACATCTCTTCAAGTTGGGTTGCTCAGGAAGCGATACCAAGGTAAACCTTTTTCAGAAATATGGTTAAAAGCAAAGAAAAATTACTTTGTTCATATTAAAGAAATCCCTGTTTCTGATGCTGCAAAAGATTGCGCTCTTGGACAAGCGGTAACATTTGATCTTCTTTCTTCATTGCAAGAAGGAAACAAGGTTACTGTTGTTGGAACAAGCAGAGGATTAGGTTTTCAGGGTGTTGTTAAGCGCTGGGGATTTGCCGGTGGTCCAAAAAGCCACGGTTCAAAGTTTCATAGAAAACCAGGTTCATCTGGTAACATGAGACGCCAAGGTGAAGTTTTAAAAGGAAAGAAATTTCCAGGGCACATGGGTGTTGATCGTGTTACGGTAGAAGGTCTTAAGGTTATCCGTATTGATAAAGAGAATGGTTGCTTATTTATCAAAGGTGCAATTCCTGGTAAAAAAGACTCACTTGTCTTGATTAAAACACAAGGGAAATAATTATGGCAGCTATTCGTATATTTGATAACAGTGGCAGTGCAATTGAATCATTGGATGTTGCTGTAGCGGTAACTAAAAAAGATACAAGTCCTAAGACATTTGCTCAAGCAATTAGAGTATTGTTGCAGAACTGGAGACAGGGAACTGTTGGCTGCAAGGGACGTGGCGATGTAACATCACGATCCAATAAAAAGCCATGGAAACAAAAAGGGACAGGCCGAGCACGAGCTGGAACCCCGCGCTCACCTTTGTGGCGTGGTGGTGGTGTCACATTTGGCCCGCAACCTCGTACAAGAACACTCAGCGTGAATGCTGGACAGCGTTTGTTGGTTTTTAACAATTTGCTTTTTACGGCGATTGAACGCGATAGTATCTATTGCTTTGATCTTCCACAAGGCGAAAAGGCAAGCACCAAAAATGCAGTACAAATGCTTAAAAAATTAAGCTTGGCTGATAAAAACATTGTGCTCTTTGTGCCATTTGGTGATGAAGTGACCTTTCTGTCATTTTGTAATATCCCAAATGTACGTATTTTATCATTCGATGAACCAAATGCTTATGATTTAAGTAGAGCTTCTCATTGGGTGTTTCTGAAGAAAGACATTGACCTCTTTAAAGAAATGATTGCGCGATGGAATTAAGTAAATATGATGTCATCAAGCGACCAGTGGTGACGAGTAAAAGTGCTGAATTATACCAAAAATTCGGAAAGATTACCTTCGAAGTACTTCTCTCTGCTAATAAGATTGATATACGACGAGCGGTTGAATCTATTTGGGGTGTTAAGGTTGCTGATGTCCGTACATCTCGAACCCCAGGAAAAAAGAAAATATTTGCACGCCGGGAATTTACAACATTAGGCGTAAAAAAAGCCATTGTAAAATTGAAGCCTGGTTACAAAATTGACCTTCCTGGACTATTCGAGGGCATTATGCCTTCTGAAGCTCCAGTAACAGAATCTGAAGGAAAATAATATGCCGATTGTAAACAGAAAACCACGAAACCCGTCTTTACGTACACAGCAATATATTGTTGATAAAGATTTGTCAGCAGATAAACCGCCTAAATGTTTGACTGCGCCGTTAAAAAAAACGGGTGGACGTAACGCGTATGGTCGTATTACTTCACGACATCGTGGTGGTGGTGCGAAAAAAACATACCGAATCATCGACTTTAAGCGAAGCCAGCATGATGTTGAGGGCGAAGTTGTTTCACTGCAATACGATCCAAATCGAAATCTTCCTATTGCCTTGATTAAATATTTCAATGGCTCATATGGTTTTATTTTGAAACCGGAAGGCTTAGAGGTTGGAGCGCGTGTTGTTTCAAGTGAAAAAGCCGAAGCAAAAATTGGAAATTGTATACCATTACGCAACATTCCCGTTGGATTTTTTGTACACAACGTTGAACTTACTCCTGGCCGAGGCGGCAAAATTGCTCGCAGTGCAGGATGCGCAGTTCAACTAGTAGCAAAAGAGAATAATCTTGCTGTGTTGAAGATGCCATCAGGCGAGCTTCGCACCGTTAACCATGCAAGCTGGGCGACTATTGGAACTCTTTCCAATGCCGACTATCACAATATGGTCATTGGAAAAGCTGGTCGATCAAGAAGAATGGGCATTCGACCAACAGTTCGAGGTATGGCTATGAACCCTGTTGATCACCCACATGGTGGTGGTGAAGGGCGTTCTAAATCAGGATCTCACCCAACAACTCCATGGGGCAAGAACTGCAAAGGTGTTCGCACACGACGTCGCAAGAGTTCTGCGATTTTGAAGAGAAGAAAATAAGCGCTTAGCAAAGGTTAGGAAAAAATATGGCAAGATCTATTCGAAAAGGTCCTTACGTAGACCCATCGTTGCTTGCAAAGATTGAAAAAGCCCACGGCTCTGGCAAGCGAGAAGTCATAAAGACTTACAAGCGCGCAAGCATGATTACACCAGATTTTGTAGGCTTGACAATTGCAGTTCATGATGGTCGCAAATTTACATCAGTATTTGTGACAGAAAATATGGTTGGACACGTTTTGGGTGAGTTCTCACCAACAAGAACGTTTCGTATGCATAGTGGTCAGCGACAAGCTGGTGGTAAAGCTGGTGGTAAGCCAGGAGCGGGTGCTAAACCCGGCGCTGGTGGCAAGCCAGGAGCGGGTGCTAAACCCGGTGCTAAATAGTAGGCTTTTTGATTAAAATAGGGTATAGTAATTATGGTTTCCAAAGCAAAGAGTCGATACATACGAATTTCTCCATATAAGCTTCGTTTGCTTGCGGATGTAATCCGTGGTACGACGGTTGATAAAGCTTTCTCGTGGTTAAAGACTTGTGGGATGCAGCGTGCGCGTCCTATCACTAAGGCGCTTGAATCGGCTTATGCGAATGCAAAAAATAAGAATTCAGACATTGATTCAATGGCTTCTGTTTTTATTAAAGAAATTCGCGTTGATCAGGGGCCGATTATTCGGTACTTCAAGCCTGGTGCACAAGGACGAGCAAATCCTCAGCGTAAGCGCTTGAGCCACATTGAAATTATATTAGACAGAAAAGTTAGTAAAAACATAGCCGTTAATTGAGGTGTTGTGTGGGACAGAAAGTTCATCCATTAGGATTTAGACTTGGAATTTTCGAAGATTGGCACAGCCGATGGTTTGCAAAAAAATCATACGGTGATGAGCTTATTGAAGATATTCAAATTCGCAGATATCTGAAAGATCGCTTGAATAATCTGGATATTGCAAAAATTGTTATTGAAAAAGCAGTTGGCAATATTCGCATTACCATTCATGCATCCCGTCCTGGTATGATTATTGGGAAAAAGGGGCAGGGTATTGAGCAAATTAAATATGATCTTTACAAAAAATTTAAGAAAAATATTGATATCTCTGTTCAAGAAGTACGTGCGTATGAATTGAATGCGCAACTTGTCGCTAAAAGCATTGCAGAACAACTTCAAAAACGAGCGAGCTTTAAGCGCGTTATGAAGAAAGTTGGATTTACAGCGATGAAGAGTGGCGCAAAAGGGATTAAAATTTGCTGCTCTGGAAGACTTGGTGGTGCAGAAATTGCACGTTCAGAATGGTTGCGACTTGGCTCTGTTCCATTGCACACATTGCGTGCAAATATTGACTTTGCTCTGGCTGAAGCATTAACCACGTATGGTATTATCGGAGTAAAAGTTTGGATTTGCAAAGGCGAATACTAGAAGGATATAGCCGTGTTAATGCCCAAAAAAGTAAAATTTAGAAAAGTTCAACGAGGACGTCGCACTGGTCGAGCTAAGGGAGCAACAACGCTTCAATTTGGCGACTATGGCCTTGTTTCTCTTGATAACTGCTGGGTTACAGCTCGACAAATCGAAGCGATTCGTGTAACTGCAAACAGAAAATTAAAGAAAGTTGGAAAGCTTTTTTTAAGACTTTTTCCAGACAAACCAGTTACCAAAAAACCTGCTGAAACCCGAATGGGTAAAGGTAAAGGAAGTCCAGAATTTTGGGTTGCTGTTGTTAAACGTGGACGCGTTTTAGTTGAACTTGGTGGTGGACTTCGTAAAGAAGAAGCTCAAGAAATTTTAAAAAGTGTTACATATAAGCTTCCTATGAAAACTAAGTTTGTTACAAAGGAAGAGTTGTTAGCAACTGTGCAGGCTCAATTGGAGCCAAAAGTGCAGGTAGGTGAATAATGGATAAGACTGAATTGAAACAGTTGGATGCGGTGACATTAAAGACTGAAGTTGAGATGTTAAGAAAAGAGCTTTTTAATCTAAGCTTTGCTAAAATATCTGGTCAAGTTAAAGATGTTTCTCAATTCAAAAAATTGAAGAAAAAAGTTGCACAAGCGTTGACTTTCTTGCAGCAAAAAGAGCTCAAGAATGCTAATAAGTCCAATGCTTAATGACGTGTTAAAGAGGTAATGTGACAATGGCAGATAATGCAAAAAATATGCAGACCAAACCTCAGGGCAAAGTGTACCAGGGTGAAGTTGTTTCTGATAAAATGCAGAAAACAGTGGTTGTAAAAGTGACGCGAACATTTAAACATCCGTCATTTGACAAAGTTGTGCGACGAGCAAAAAATTACAAAGTACATGATGAAAGCAATCAAGCAAAGGTTGGCGATGTTGTTGAGATCGTTGAGTGTCGGCCTTTGTCTAAGACTAAACATATGATGTTGAGTCGAATTGTTTCTCAGTAGAGGGGGATTACTATGGTACAAGAACGCACAAGATTAAAGATTGCCGATAATTCTGGCGCTAAAGAAGCCGAAGTAATCCGTGTCTGCGGAAGCACTGGTAAGCGATATGCCTACTTGGGAGATATTGTTAAAGTTGCTGTAAAAAAAGCAATCCCAGGTGGAACTGTTAAAAAAAGTGCTGTCATGGACGCTGTTATTGTTCGTACGAGAAAAGAAGTACGACGCATAGATGGAAGCTATATTAGATTTGATGATAACGCTGCAGTTATTATTGATAAAGAAAAGCAACCAGTAGGCACACGAATTTTTGGTCCTGTTGCACGTGAGCTTCGTGCTGAGGGCTATGCAAAAATTATTTCTTTGGCTCCAGAGGTATTGTAAGGTACGAGGTTGAAATGTTAAGCCGTGTTAAAAAAGATGACACCGTATATGTTCTGGCTGGAAAGGACAAAGGAAAACATGGCGTTGTGATTGCCGTAGATCATAAAAATGATCGAGTCTTGATAAAAGATGTAGGCATAGTAACGCGTCACGTTAAGGCCAGAAAAGCGGGGGATAAAAGCAAAATTGTTAAAGAAGAAAGCTTTATACCTTTGTGTAAAGTGATGCCTGTGTGCTCTTCTTGTAAAAAAGCTTGCCGTGTTCAAGTCAGATTTTTAGAAGATAGTGAAAAAGTAAGAATTTGTCACCGTTGCAAAGAAGCTTTTTAGATAAGTAGGTAAGGTTTATGAAATCACGTTTGCAAGATTTATATAAAAATCAATTGCGTGCTGAGCTGCAAAAAGAATTGAACCTAGAAAATGTTATGCAAGTTCCTCAGGTTACAAAAATAGTAATTAACGTGGGCGCAAAAGATGCAGTGAGTGATAGCAAGGTACTTACAGAAGTTAAAAATGTTATCAGTCAAATTGCTGGTCAATCAGCAGTGCGAACAATTGCAAAAAAATCCATTGCAAGCTTTAAGCTTCGCGAGGGTATGCCCATTGGTATTATGGTAACTCTGCGTGGTGAACGCATGTATCATTTTTTAGATAAACTTATTAGTGTTGTACTTCCTGCAGTGAGAGACTTCCAAGGTGTAAAAACTAAGCTGGACGGTCGTGGTGGTTACAATTTGGGTATAAAAGATTGGTTGGTATTTCCAGAAGTTGATTACGATAAAGTTGGTAAGAGTCGTGGTATAAATGTCACAATTCAAACTTCAACTTCTTCAGATGCCCACGCGTTCGCTTTGTTGAAAAAATTTGGGATGCCTTTTCAAAAAGGGCGATAAGGCTTGCTTAAGGATTTTGTATGGCACGAAAAGCGTTAATTGAAAAAGCAAACAAACCACCTAAGTTTTCAACTCGGTTGAGAAACCGTTGCAGACTATGTGGTAGACCTCGTGGATATATGCGCATGTTTATGATGTGCAGATTATGTTTTAGAAAATATGCACTTGAAGGTTTGTTGCCTGGTGTGAAAAAAGCTAGTTGGTAAATGCGGAGAATACGACGATGTCAGTAGATTCTATCGGAGATTTTTTAACGATCATTCGAAATGGGCTCATGGTTAAGAAACGCTCAGTAACCATGCCATCTTCAGGTTTGAAGGTGAACATAGCAAGCGTGTTAAAGGCTGAGGGGTACGTAAAAGATTTTCAAGTGAATGATAATGATGGCAAACCAGTACTTACAGTTCATCTTAAGTATGTTAAGGGTGAGTCTGTAATTCATGAGATTACTCGTGTGAGTACACCAGGGCGTCGTCATTACGAACGTTCAAATAATCTTGAGCGCGTTATCGGTGGTTTGGGGATTTCAATTGTAACAACCAGTATTGGTGTTATAACTGATGCTCAAGCTCGCAAGCAGTCTGTTGGTGGCGAAGTTATTTGCCACGTTTGGTAAAAGGGCGGTCTATGTCAAAGATTGGAAGAAAGCCAATTGCTATTACTACAGCAAAAGTTGAATTCAGTGGCAATCAGGTTTCTATCGCTGGCCCTAAAGGAAAATTTTTGCATGAAATACCTGCAGCAAGTCTTAAAATAAGTCTTGAAGGTAAAGTATTGCAGCTGGAAATGTTAGAAAACACTCGTCAAAACCGTATGCTTATGGGGCTTAATCGAGCTTTACTAGCGAACAAAGTTAAGGGTGTAGAAACAGGTTTTGAGCAAAAAATGACCATTGTTGGCCTTGGTTTTAAAGCATTGGTTACTGGGAATAAAGTTGTTCTTTCGCTCGGTTATACGAATAAAATTGAATATATTTTGCCTGCAGAAGTTACCTTAGAAGTTGATAAATCTGGTCAAAATTTGATCTTTAAATCGGCTGATAAATTTATACTTGGTAACGTATGCGATGCTATTCGATCATTTAGACCTCCTGAGCCTTACAAAGGTACCGGTATCGTTAGAGATGGTGAAGTTGTAAGACGTAAGGCTGGAAAAACTAAGTCTTCATAATGGTTGGTATATTCAAGAGGCTTTGGAAGGTTTTTATATGAGCATTGAACGAGATATTAAATTAAGAAAAAAACGTCGAGCATTTAGGGTTCGAAATAAACTTGCAAGCAAAGGCCTTAAGCCACGCATAACTGTATTCAGAAGCTTGCAACATATTTATGCTCAAATTATCGATGATGCAACGCACTCAACATTGTTGAGCTTTTCCTCTTTGAGTTTGAATGAACCAACTGGTGACAAAAAACTTGTCGCAAAACAAGTTGGTGTCGAGCTTGGAAAATTAGCTGTAGCAAAAGAGATCAAAGATGTTTTCTTTGACCGTGGCAGCTATTTATATCATGGCAGGGTTAAGGCCCTGGCTGATGGCCTGAGAGAAGGCGGGTTGAGTTTTTAACAATTATTTTGATTATTTGGAATGATTATGGCAGAAGAAAAAAATAAACGATCAATGGGCCAAGCAAAAGCGCCTCAGACAGAAGAATTTTCTGAATCTGTTTTGAGTGTTCGCCGCGTTGCAAAAGTTATTAAAGGCGGACGACGATTTGCATTCTCAGCACTCGTAGTTGTTGGTGATAAAAAAGGCAGCATTGGTGTAGCGCTTGGAAAAAGCAGAGAAGTTGCATCTGCAATTTCAAAAGCATTACGACGTGCAAGAAAAAATATGTTTGCTGTTCCATTGTACAAAACAACAGTGCCGTTTACTGTTGTTGGTCGCCATGGTGCAAGTACAGTTCTTATTAGATCAGCATCAAAAGGTACCGGCGTAATTGCTGGTGGTGCTGTTCGATCCATTATGGAATCTCTTGGAGTACGTGATGTACTTGCAAAAGCGTTTGGTGCTTCAAATCCACAAAACGTAGTTAAAGCGACTATTGATGGTCTGAAGAAATTGAAGTCCGCTCAGCAGATAGCGAATATGCGCGGAAAAACACTGAATGATTTGTTTGAGGTAAAGAAGAATGTTGCAGCTTAATTCATTAGAACCAATTACGAAAAAACGTAAGCGAAGAGGCCGCGGTGGATCACGCGGTGGCCATTCTGGAAGAGGTAAAGATGGTCAAGGATGTCGCTCTGGTTCAAACTCAGAAATAAAAGCTTGGTTTGAAGGCGGTCAAATGCCTTTGTCTCGAAGACTTCCTCGCCGAGGATTTAATAATCCTTTAAAGCAAGAAGTTTTTACTGTGAACTTAGACCAATTGGAAGCCTGCTATCAATCAGGAGAGAAGGTTGATGGAGCATCCTTGCGTGAAAAGAATCTTATCAAAGGTAATCGCAAAGCCCATATCAAAATTTTGGGTGATGGATTACTTAATAAGAATCTTATCGTGCATGTAAATGCTTGCAGTAAGTCTGCATCAGAAGCTATCCAAAAGGCTGGCGGTACAATACAGCTGATAGGGGAGAACGGAAGTGGTGGCACTACTTCATAATTTAAAGAATATTTTTTTCGTATCTGACTTACGAAAAAAATTGGTAGTAACGTTAAGCGTTTTCGCTGTTTTTAGATTTGGAGCGCACGTTCCAATTCCAGGTGTTGACGTTATAGCGTTGAATCAGTTGTTTAGCTCAGGCTCAGCAGGTGGTTTTCTATCATATCTTGATTTGTTTTCAGGCGGTGCATTGAAGAATTTTGCAATTTTTGCACTGGGTATGTCTCCGTATATTAGCGCATCAATTATGATGCAGCTTTTGACGGTGATGGTTCCAACGCTTGAGGCACTATCAAAAGAAGGTGAGTATGGTCGTCGTATTATTGGTCAGTATACGCGTTATTTAGCACTTGTTGTCGGAGTTGTACAAGCGCTTGGTATTGCAGTATATATTGAGCGACAGCCGGGCTTAGTTATCACTCCAGGGTGGGGATTTCGCCTAACAGCGCTGCTTTTTTTAAGCGTTGGTTCTCTGTTTGTGATGTGGCTTGGTGAGCAAATTAATACGCATGGGATTGGAAATGGAAGTTCCATGATCATTTTTGCCGGTATTGTTGCGAGCATGCCACAGGCTTTGTTTACGATCTTTGAAAACATACGTTTAGGTCAAACTGATATTCTTATGGTGGGATTGCTTGCAATATTTGCACTTCTTCTTGTTGGATGTATCATTTTCCTTGAACGGGGTGAGCGAAAAGTTCCTGTACAGTACGCAAAACGTGTTGTTGGGCGTAAAGTCTTTGGAGGTCAAACAGCTTTTATTCCGTTAAAACTTAATCCTGCAGGTGTTGTGCCGGTTATTTTTGCACAAGCTTTGATGGGTATGCCAATGACTATTGCAGGATTTCTTGCAGCATATTGGCCAGCCTTGAATCGCTTGTTAATGGATTGGTTTTATCAAGAAAAGCTTTTTTATAACGTTGTTCAATCTGGCTTGATTATTTTCTTTGCGTTTTTCTATACCGCAATTATTTTTAATCCAGCTGAATTAGCGGATAATATTAGAAAATCTGGTGGCTTTATTCCTGGGATTCGTCCAGGGCGTAAAACAGCAGAGTTCTTTGACTATCTTTTGACGCGTGTTGGCTTTCCAGGCGCAGTGTATCTTGCGACGTTGACGATATTGCCAAGCATGATAAAAAACTTTTTTTCATTTCCCGTTATGTTTAGTGGTACAGGGTTGTTGATTGTTATTGGTGTTGCACTTGATATGTCATCACAAATAGAATCACACCTCATTGAACGCGGGTATGAAAAGTTTTTGGCAAGTGGTCGATTGAAGGGACGCACAAGCCGATAAAAGTGTGAAAGTAAAAATTTGGGCCCCAAGAAGAAGATTATATTTTTCTTCTTGAGGCCCTTTAAGATCTGAAGAAGACATTTGTTTTTAAAACAAGATCAATTTGTTCTAATTCAGAGTAATTGAATTTGAAATGAGTCTATACAAATGTGAATAGCAGCTAGGCTATCACTTTTTGTATGAATAAGGATTGCCAGAAGAGTTTTGGTGAAGCTGCATCATAAGAGAATTTAAGCGTTTTTAGGCAATTCTTTAAAGATAAAACGGTATGACAAGCAAAATTTTGATAAAAAATAAGATAGCAATTGATCGTATGCGAGCTGCTGGAGCTCTTTTAGCCGAAGTAGTTACCTACATTACCCCATTCGTTATTGAAGGAGTAAGTACTCTTGAGCTTGATGCCCTTATGGAAGCTGAAATGAAGCGAGTTGGGCTTAAGCCTGAGTGTAAGGGATATGCAGGTTATCAGCATGCTACTTGTATATCAATTAATGATGTGATTGTTCATGGTGTTCCTTGCAAAGAAGATATTTTAAAATCTGGAGATTTTGTTAAAATAGATATCGTAGGCTCTTTTAAAGACTATTGTGCAGATATGGCTCGGTCTTTTTTCATTGGTGAAGTTTCACCGGTAGTTAAACAACTTGCTATTACTGCTCAGAGAGCTTTAGATGCAGGCATAGCGCAAGCAGTTGCAGGAAGAAAATTACATGATATTTCTGCAACAATACAGCAAGAAGTCGAAAAAGATGGCTTTGGAATTGTAAAGAGTTTTGCAGGCCATGGCATAGGGAAAAACCTACATGAAGCACCTGATGTTCCAAATTATGGAAGATTTGGCACAGGACCAGTTTTGTTGGAAGGCATGACGCTTGCTATTGAGCCCATGATTACTCAACATAGTCCAGCAGTTAGAATTATGGATGATGGTTGGACAGCTAAAACAGTTGACGGCGGGCTTGCTGCGCATGTTGAGGATACGATACTTATAACACGAAATGGTGCCCAAATTTTAACAAGGCCATAAGGAATATAGATTTATGAAAAGGGAGCTATGAAAAAGAAGGGCGACGTTATTGTCATGGAAGGAATTGTCGAAAAAGCATTACCAAACGCAATGTTTCAGGTAAAACTTATCGACAGTGCCCATGTAGTCCTTGCTCACGTATCGGGAAAGATGCGAATGCATTATATAAAGCTTTTGCCAGGTGATAAGGTAACTGTTGAGTTGTCTCCTTATGATTTGACAAAAGGGCGAATTATTTCGCGACACAAGATGTAAATGGTGATTTAAAGTACTTAATCTGTTGTTGTAGGAATGATCATGAAAGTAAGAACATCAGTTAAAAAAATTTGTGGTGATTGTAAGATTATCAAACGTGAGGGTGTTATTAGGGTTATTTGTAAGAAGAGTCCTAAGCATAAGCAACGACAAGGCTAAATAGTAGCTACATGTCACTGCATAACAAGTTTGAACTATTTGCAAATCTATCGTAGAGAGGTTTTTAATGGCTCGTATTGAAGGCGTTCACCTTCCAAATGAAAAGCGTGTTGAGATAGGTTTAACCTATTTGTATGGTATTGGTCTAAATCGTGCTCGAGAAATTCTTGTGCACACCAAAGTAAGTCCGGACACGCGTGTAAAAGATTTGTCGCATGAAGATGTTGCTGCAATTCAAAGGTATATTACGCAAAGCCTAAAAATTGAAGGCGAATTGCGTAAAGAAGTTACCCTGAATATTAAGCGGTTACAGGAAATCGGTTCTTATCGGGGCCTGCGCCATAAAAAGTCGCTTCCATGCCGTGGTCAGCGTACTAAAACAAATGCGCGAACACGCAAGGGACCACGTAAGTCGGGTAGTGTTGTTCCGAATAAGAAACTGGTTTCAAAAAAATAAAAGATTGAGTTGAACAAGGGTAACTATGGCATATAAGAAAAGTAAAAAGAAGAACCATCGCGACGTGAGCACCGTTATTGCTCATGTTAAGTCTTCGTTTAATAACACGCTTGTGGCTATTACAACAACTGATGGTGACGTTCTTATGCGTGGAAGTGCTGGACAACATGGTTTTAAAGGTGCCAGAAAAGGTACCCCATTTGCAGCAACGCAAATTGCTAGCCGCTTGGCTAAAGAATTGGTGGGGTTGGGTGTAAAACTTATTGAAGTTAACATGCAAGGTCCTGGGTCAGGACGAGATTCTGTAGTTCGCGCGTTACAGTCTTCAGGGCTTAATGTAACGACGTTGCGTGACGTTACACCATTGCCTCACAATGGATGCCGTGCACCAAAGAAACGAAGAGTCTAAGTTATTTGGAAACGTGAATGTTTGTTCGCATTGAAGAAAGATATTAAAGGGACCTATGTCAATGAATGCAGCGTGCAGCAAATGCAGACAAGCCGGTGAAAAGCTTTACCTTAAAGGTGCTAAGTGTCGGTCTGCAAAATGCACATTAGAAAAAAGAACCGGAACACCCGGCCAGCATCCTAAAAAACCAGGATCAAAAAAAACTTCTGAGTATGGAAAACAGTTGCAAGAGAAGCAAAAAGTTAAACTGATGTATGGAGTGCTTGAAAAACAATTCCATCGTTTTTTTGATGTTGCAACAAAACAACGTGGTGTTACAGGTGAAAACTTGCTTGCTCTACTTGAGCGTCGTCTTGATAACGTTATATTTCGTTTGAAGATGGCAATTTCTCGCGTACAAGCTCGTCAAATGATTGTACATGGACATATTTCAGTTAATGGAAAGCGTGTTGCATCACCTTCATATATATTGAATGTTAACGATGTTGTTTCCTTTACACAAGGAACAATGAGTAACTCAAGTTTCATCGAAAACGTTATTGATAAGCGTTTAAGCACAGGTATTAAAGTTCCTGAATGGTTAGAACTTCAAAAGAAAGACCGTAAGGGTATTCTTTTGCGTTTGCCTGTTCGTGCTGATGTGACAGCTCCGATTGAAGAGCACTTGATTGTTGAGTTATACTCGAAATAACAGCATGATGAATATGAATGTTATATGCTCATATTCGTGTGGTACATGGTAATGATTGTTGTTTTTAATGATGGATGCAGAAGATGAATTATAAGCCGTTGATACTTCCGAAGTTAAGTTGGGATAAGAAGGTATCGTCTGATACTGAAGGAGAGTTGATCGTTGGGCCACTTGAACCAGGCTATGGGATCACTCTTGGTAACGCATTACGACGGGTTATTTTGTCTTCGATTGAAGGTGCATCTGTAACATCTGTTATTATTAAAGGTGTAAACAACGAATTTTCAACCATCAAGGGTGTTATCGAAGACACGCTGCAAGTATTGCTGAACATCAAAGAAATCGTTATTAAAAATTCAACCGGGCTCCCCGGCAAAATGCACCTCAACCTTAAGGGTGAGGGTGTTGCTCGTGTGTCAGATATTACAGCAGATGATCATCTTGAACTTATTAATAAAGATCATGTGATCGCTCATTTGGCGGTTGATGGTGATCTTGAAATTGAGTTTTCAGTTGAGATGGGGCGTGGATATGTTGCTGCTCAGTGGCCGCATGGCAAGTCTCTTCAACCTGATGGACGTATCTACATGGATGCGATGTTTTCACCGGTTAAACGTGTTGAATATCGCATTGAAAAAACACGTGTTGGTCAAGAAATTGATTATGATAAGCTAACATTTAAAGTTTTTACTAATGGTGCTGCTGATCCTCGCGATGTCATTCACTACGGCACTTCAGTGCTTCGAACGCAGCTTGAGCATTTCTTGGAGGCAAAAGAGATTCCATTTAATGAAATTTCACAAAGCCAAGAAGAGGGCGTTGCAGGAGAGAGCAAAGTTGATGTTGAAGGTCCAACCAGAGGTCTTCCGGTTGATCTTTTCCTCAAGCCAATTGATGAGCTTGAATTTTCAGTTCGTGCTCACAATTGTTTAATTGGAGCAGGAATCAAGCGTGTTATCGACTTAGTCAATTTGACTGATGAAGATGTGCTCAAAATTAAAAACTTTGGTCGCAAATCATTGCGTGAGGTAAAAGAGATTTTGTCGGCGTTTGGTTTACATCTTGGTATGAATGTAAAAGAATTAGACCTCAAGAAAGCTATTAAAGAACAAGAAGGCGGTGCCAAATGATGCATCAAAATGGACGAAAAAAATTAAATCTTAAATCAGCTCATCGAAAAGCTTTGTTGAGAAACCAAGTTATTCATTTGATTAACTATGGTTCTTTGCAAACAACAAAGCCTCGCGTTAAAGAAGTTCAAAAAATTGTTGAAAAAATTGTTACCATCTCCCGTAAGGGATATGATTTCAATACCATTCGTCGTGTTAAAAGCATGTTGCCTTACAGCAGCACAGCGGTAGTCAAGATGATCAAGGAAATTGCTCCTCGATACATCGACCGCCCAGGTGGTTACACTCGAGTAATTCCACTTGGCAGACGCGAGAGCGATACTGCGCCAATTGCACGTCTTGAATGGGTTTGATCTCTTAATAAAGATATCATTTTTCCAACGTGAAAAGTATGCACCACAGGTTACACTGTGGTGCATTTATTTTTTGTATAAGCCTCATCCCTGGGCCTTTTCTGGGCTATCGTATTCATTCTGTTGAATATTTTTTATTTCATTCAGTAGACTCTTCCTAATTATAAAAAATAGATTTGATAATTATATTGCTTAAAATATTAGATCGCTTGATTTTCTTTATGTTTAATATGCGTAAAGGGACTTGTTAAGAATAGTATCGTAGGAGGGAGCGTCTGTATGCAGTGTAAAAGTCCATGTCGGCCATCAACAAAAGTTGCTATTATTGGTGCGGGATTTGTTGGAAGCACAACAGCATATGCGCTTATGCTTGATGGGGTAGCTTCTGAAATTGCACTCATTGATATCAATAAAAATAAAGTTGAAGGTGAGGCGTTAGATCTTGCTCATTGTATGCAGTTCACTCAGCAGACTACTATCACCGCAAGTGATTCTTTTGAGCTTGTTAAAGACGCCGCAGTTATTGTAATTTCTGCGGGGATGGCGCAAGCACCTCATCAAACACGAACCGATTTACTTGAAGCAAATACAAAGCTCTTCAAAAAAATCATCCCAGAAATAGTTAGGTATAATGATCAGGCAATATTGCTGGTTGTTACTAATCCTCTGGATGTTCTGACTTATGTTACTTGGAAACTTTCAGGACTTTCACCATGCCAAGTATTTGGCACAGGAACAGTTCTTGATACAGCTCGATTACGATATTTAATGGGGCAATATTTTAGTATAAGCCCAAAAGATATCACCGCTTCAATTTTGGGTGAGCATGGTGATTCAGAATTTGTATGGTGGAGTCGCGCTCAAATTGCAGGCGTACAGCTTGACCAATTGCCTGGATATTCTTTAGAAAGTCTTACCAATTTGTATGAAAAAACAAAAAGCGCCGCGTATGAAATTATTTCAAAAAAAGGTTCGACAAGTTACGCTATTGCTCTTGTCGTTTGTAAAATTGTTAAAGCAATTTTGCGTGATCAATCACGCGCTTTTACGGTTTCAACCTATCTAGACCATTATGCGGGAGTGCAAGATGTTTTTTTGAGTGTTCCGACTATTGTTCGTCGTGGTGGAATTTGTCAGCGATTAGAAATTGACTTGGATGAACAAGAGCAAAAATTTTTTAAAGCTTCTGCATATAAAGTAAAAAGCGAAATTGATGCAGCCATGGCTCTGATTCAATGAAGAAAAAAAATATAAGAAAAAAGAATATGATAAAAAGCAATCAGAATCTAGATAAAATTTTTGTAAATCTTTACAAAGATAAAAGCGGTGACTAGAATCAAAGTTCAGCATTATGAGGAGAAAGGCACTTCTTTTTTTGGAAAGAAGCTGCCTGTGCTGAAAGATAAAGGAGAGTAAAGGTACGTAGTAAATTACTGCCTGAAAAAAAGGAAGGGAGTAGAATGAAGAGAGCGTTACATACGCTTGTACTCTTTGGCACTTTGCTGAGTTCAGTAGATTCGGTATTCTGCCGAATAAATTTTAGCAGTCGAGATGCCGCCCTCAAAGTAGGGAACAAGGGTCGCCTTAATGTGTCGTCATCAAACTTTGAAGTTGATGGTACTTTAGTAACCAAGCAAGGAGCATCCGTAGAAGGGAATGATTTTCTCTTCTCTGATGGGATTCTTGAAAATAATGGCACTGAAGTAATCATGACTGCAACGTACGTGCCAACAGGAAATGACAGCCTCGAGCTTCGTGGCAACGGACGTTTCAAAGTTGAACCGGGAACTGTTATTCATCAGTTGACCGTGTTTGGAGCCGATAATCGCTTAGAGGGTCAGCCTCTTTTTGCAAACCCAATCAATCTTAATGATTCAACGACAACACTTACCATTGCAATTCAAAATAAGCTTAATAATGATATTAACTTAACAGGTGGTATCCTTAAGCTTGATGATGATTTAGATTTAGCGGATGATACACAGCTTAATGGTCCAGGGACTATAAAGCTCAATCGTCGCACGCTTGGTCTTGGTGGCTTTTATTCAAAACCATGGTCATCATCACTTCACTTTGATTCAGCAACTGATATGAACTTGACTGGAAGTGTTGCACTTAGTGGTCGATGGACTTTCCTTGGAACGAATAACTTACAAGGAAACGGTGCAGTTCTTGATCTTTCTCAGGGTGGTCAACTTGTTGTTCCAAATGACAGTCTTCTTTATATTAACGATCTCTATATTAGAGGATTGGGAAATGGTTCGTTAGGTCAAATTGTTCTTGGTGGACCAACCGCATCTATTCGTACCTCAAATGTTTTCTTTGAATTTGATACCACCTATAATTTTACAACTGGTGGCATTTACGTTGACGGTGTAACAACATTTGTTCTTAAAGAAAATGATCTTATTTTTGATCAACAAGCAAAATTAACGGTTGACCGCACAACGCTTTGGCTTGATGTGCCAAATCAGGATTGCGGTGCTTTGGGTGCTTTACGTCCGCCGTTACCAGTATTTATTAGCCATATTTGGAATAACTCAAACGTTCTTGCCAATATTTCCGGTGGAACATTGGAGTTGCTTGGAACAGGAACTATTAAAGAAATCGCAGATAAATCATTAGTTGCAGTCCTTGGTAGTGATAGCTGTCTTTTCTCTGGTCCAATTACCACAACAGTGACATTAAATAATAGCATATTTGTTGCATGTAATCAGGTTATTAGAATTGATGCAAACATCTGCCTTGATGGATGTGGTCAAACCATTTACTTTGCAAATACCAAGAAACCACAATTTATTATTTCAGAAAATGTAACGCTCTGTCTGAGAAATATTAATTTCTCTCGCATTAACGATACAACTTTCGATTTCAGAACAGGTGCTCGTGTTAACATTGAACACTCTGTTGCCTGGGAATTTAGTGAAAACGTTACCTTCTCAACAAACTTTATTAAATTAGTTGATGAGACAGGATTTAACATTTTCACCTTACGAGGCCTCTCAGGACGTAAGAAAATTTCCTTCAGATCGATTAATCCAGCATTAGCAACATTGCTTGATTTGCAAGATAATACCTTGCTTCTTCAATCAGTGGAGCTTAATGGTCTTGGTGCAATCACTCATCTTGATTCAGAAATTGCAGGAGCAATAGCTTTAAGTGGTGAAGCGGCTGTTGATATTGATGTTGATACCGACATGAACTTTGTTGTAGAAACAGTCGATAACGACATGGTTCTTCTCAAAGATAGTTTGAGAATTTCAGGATCAATACTCTTTGGCGATTGCCCATGCAATGCGTTACATATTAAGAGTGCATTCACTGATCCAGTTGTTGAAAGACCTGGTGTTACCTCGGGCAACCCATTAGTGGTCTTATCTGGAAATCCAGGTTTGTTTGTTACTTCTGAATTGGGAGTTGCAGGCGTCTTCTTTGATGATCTATCAATCTCGGTGCGTAACATACATGGAAATGCCTTTATTGTAGATGATCAATCGCTGATCAATTGTAAACGACTTGAAATTTTGGATAACCCAATTAAGCAGTCTTCGACCGAATTTAGGCTTGAAGCAATTGAGTTATTTGGTCAGAAGATTGACCCAAGCTTCATTCGTTCGCCGCTGAACAGAGCATTTTATGGTAAAGTTCCGGTAACAGCTCTTCATCTTGCTCGCGAACGTGAACGAGAGATGTTCCAGGAAAATGAACAAGCGATACTCGATCAGTTAACCGCTGAAAATCTTCGACCTCTTGGTAAAAAGAAACAAAATGGTCGTCGAAAAAAACGTGAACTTGATGAGTTGCTTGAACAGACCCTTAAGAGCGAAGCATCAAATGTAGATGACCAAGCGCTTAAGCTCCCAGATGATCATGAAACAGCAGATCATGTTGATATTCGTAAGCCTGCAGGAAAACAACAAAAACAAACTCCACGCAATACAGTTGTTGCTTGCCCAAATATTCCAGCAAGTTTTGATCAAACGTATGAAAATGCAACATTTGATGCCTCATCGAGTGTTGTTGGTAATGTGCGCCTTCGCAATGGTGGCATAACTAACTTTACCCTTGGTACAGCTCCTACAAATATTACGCTTGAAGGAAACTCTTTTGTTAATCAAGGGACGCAAAATGTTACGTTTGGCCCAAGCCACTTTATGAATATTCGAGGTAAAGACAACAGGCTTAAGGTAACGCATAACATGGTTTTGAGTGAGGGCTTCTGTTTTGAAAAGAACAGTGAACTTACTATTGAGTTTGAAAACAGTGGTGACCAAGCAATAATACCTACCATTCATCTTCCTAAAGATGCGAGTTTGGGATTGCCTGAGGGATGTGAATTGCGTTTTGAAGGTGCCGGGGAGGTAATTTTTGCTGATGGTGCGGGCTTCACTTTTGGTGGAACGGTGCAAGCAGAGATTATTCCTGTCGGAAAACCAGACTGCTCAATTCTTAAAGGTGATGATGGAGTAATTCCTACAAGGGTATTCCAAGATCAAACAATTCTTCAGCGACCACGGCTCATCTTTGATAATGGCGCTCTTTTAACACTTGAACATGGTGCTACCGCACAAATAGGCGGAATTGGCTTTATTGGATTCTTTAATGCATCAAAGCTTGTGCTTAATAAGCCATCACTTCTTGCCATTGGAAACGATGTCAAACAAGATGACATCAAGTTCTGTGTTAATGGTTGCAGCGAAGTACGAATTGATGATGAAAGCGGTGTGATTGGTGGCGGTCCCGCACGACTTGGTTTCCATGGTGGAACCGAAGCACTTGTCTTTGAAGATTGTGGTCGCTTATTCATTGGCAGAAAAGGTGTTCTTGAAATTAATGCTCAAGGCCCTGCTGTTCTTGGACCAAATCCTCAATCGACACTCAAACGTGGTAACTTGCAAATCTTGAGTTTTGGTAACGGTGGTTCCTTCTTTAATGATGGAATGTTCCGTCTCGGACTCAACGCAGTTGACCCTGATTTATTAAACCCTACAACTTCTATAGTTGGAACAGGCCATACTTTTACATGGCGTGCGGTTAATGGTCAAATTGCAGGATCAGGCTTAGTTGAATTTGTTGGACGTCCAGCATCACAAACTGGTGGTACCTACAGAGGCTTTACCGGTCGCTTCAATATTCGTACGGTTGAAGATGTTTTTTCTTATGATAAACAACTTACCAGTGAAGAGTTGTGTGAGTTGTTTGTTCAACAATCTCCAACTCTAAAAGACAGTACACTCTTTCTTAATGCATCAGGAACAACAAAAATATTGAGAACTGTTCTTGGTATCAGTGTGCCGCTGAAAGATGGAGATGTCATTCTTGGAGAATCTGGTCAAGTGCCTTCTGTTATCGTTAGCGGGCGCGATGCTAGCGGCAAGAGTTTTGTCATTAAGCCAGATGGTACACGTAGCTAAAAGAGGATGATGTTATGAAAAGAATCGTGTTGAAAGTCAGCGTGGCTGCTCTGCTTATAAGCGGAACATTGGTTGCCGGCCATGAATATGACGAGCCATTGGGATCATTTGAGCAAGAGCTCTCTGATGAAGAAATAACCCTGGTTGCGCAAGCAGAGCAGGAATATGTAAGTGATTTACAACAACAGGAGTCAAGACCTTCTGTTCAGAAAAAAAAGAGTAAAGCAATAGAACAAGATGTTGAGGCTTTTCAAAAGTCTCGACGAGGAGTTGACTCTTTTGGAAGCGATCGTGAGCGTGCACGTCAAGAAAAAGCGCTTAAGAAAGCTGAAGAAAAAGAGCACAACGCATGGGCTCATGAAGATCGCCGTATGCGTAAAGAAGAAGAGCGCAAGGCACGCCGTGCGCGTCGACAAGAACGCACTGCAAAGATTAAGCACACCATAGAAAAACGACACAAAGATCATTTGATCAATGTAAAAGAGCAGCGCAGCAATCGCCGCCTGCTTTTGGGACAATGGGAACATCTGCAAGCTGAAAAACGTGGTCATGACCGCGCTGCAGGAAAATATGCCGATTTATACAAAATTCCTGCTTGGCCAGTGGCAGCAGCGTTTTTTGAAAACCGCGGCATTTTCAATACCACGGTCAGTTATAACTATGCAACCGACGCTTACGATTCATCAGGTGTTAATCGTGATCTGACTATTCTTGAATTTGGTGAACAACCAATTCGAGTTAAAGATGTCTTGCTTGCAAGTAAGTTGGTGAGCGAGGGTTCATTAACTCACAAAGAATTTGCTGATGCAGCAAATCAAGCTCCAAGCCAGTATTTGAAATATCTTGCTGATGAACAAATTCAATTTTTGGGTAAAGCAGAAGAGTACTCAGTGCGTTTTGATCTTGCACGCTATGCGTTTAGAAACGATCTTGCTATTGGCGTTCAGCTTCCTTTGGTCTACCGCAAAAATCGCTTACGAGCTCATATTGATTTATCTGAGAAAGCATTTAAAGATAATGCTAATCCATTTTTGATACAGGGTCTTGTTGATGCTGGTGCTGGTGCTGGTGATATTTCCCCCAACGCTTTCATGCGCCGCTACGGTCAAGATACCGATCTTTTCATAAAAGATCTTTTTAAAGCCAAGGGCATTGAAGAACTTGGTGGCAGCGCGATGGGTCTTGGAGATGTGACTTTATTCATGCATGCAAAAATCAACTCATCATATTTTGATAAAATGGTGGTTGGTGCCAAGGTTCAAATTCCTTTTGCAAAAGAAAGTACAACGCGTAAGTTGTGGAGCCCTGCACTGGGCAACGATGGGCATACCGAATTTGCATTTTTCAGCTCAGTTCTTTTTTCATATCGTCAATTCTTGAATCCACATCTTTTCTTACAAGCTCTTTTTGGTGCACCTGCACATGTTGAAAAACGAGTACCAAAGAGAATAGTAAATCCAGCAGAAATTACAGGCGGAGATAAAAAAGTATCGGATGTAGAAAAAGGGCTTTTTGCATTTGATGATCGTGTTCTAATTGCAGCGAATTCTGCTAAGGGAGAAGTTTTTAATACTTTCGATACCACGCTCAAAAACTTCGGTGACAACGTCACCACGCTCAAACTGACAACCGGTTTTGAAATGCAAATGCGCATCGGTAATATCATCGAACGCTTTTTGTCTCAGCGCGGCTTCTTAGACGCTTACTACTACTTCCGCTTTAAATCCTCCGACAGTGTTCATGGTATCAACACAGAAGAATGGAATCCATTAGTCTTTACTGAAAATACTCAACAAATAGAACACACCGCCGGACTTGACTACAGCTATCAATACGATCGCAACACGCGCTTGGTTGCAGGATTACTGTACACCTTTGCTGGCATGAACGTGCCAAAAACATTTAACGCGCATGTTACTTTTGGCTTTACCTTTAAGTAGAACCATTTATTGAAGGGGGTCTTGGTAAAGGCAAGGGAGTCACAAAAAGGGAAATTTGATGTACACAAAGTGCTTTGAATGAGCAAGACCTGTTAAAGGAGTGGGAATGAAAATAAGAAGGGCTCTGCTAAGCCATGTTTTAATCTTCTGTTTAGTGATGCCAATGACGCAGGCATCAGTTAATTTTGGTGCAAAAGACTCTGCTATTGAAATTGTTGGAACTGCTGCAACACTCAACGTGTTGGGCACCAGCATGAGCATTTCAGAAGGAACGGTTAAAAAAGAACCTGTTAGTGTTATCAAAGGAAATAAACTTGTTTTTAGTGATGGCGTTTTCGTTAACGATGTTGCTGAAATTGGTTTGACTGCCGATGGCGACTTTGATGCTGTTTCTGAAATTTCGATGAACGGTAACGATGCCGTTTTTCGTTCTGAGCCCGGTTTAGTTGCTCAAAGAATTGTTGTACGCGGTACTCGCAATCGTTTAGAAGGGCAGCCAACCTTTCAAAGTTCAAATGCAATTATTTTGCACGATCAAACATCAACACTTTCAATTGCAATTCAAAGCTCTCTCAATCAAAACGTTATTTTGAATCGAGGAACGTTGGGTCTTGCAAATACGCTGAAGCTTGGTGATGACGTTACCTTTACCGGTTCCGGAACCATTGTTTTGAATGGTAACCAACTGATCTTAGGTGGAAAGTCATTAACCTGGACCGATACACTGCTCTGGAAAGATGCAGGCGATATTATGTTGAATAGTGATATTCGCATTAAAGGTCAGTGGATTTTTCAAGGAAACTCAAACTTCAATGGACACGGTAACACGCTTGATTTCTCACATGGTGGAACAATCTGGATTAGAAAAAATACAACACTCGATCTTAATGGTCTAAAGATTAAGGGTTTTGGATCTGGGTTCTTTGTTTTTGAAAATAATACCTCACAGCTACGCATGTCTTCCTGTGAAATAGAGATGGATCGTGATGTGACCATGACGCGTGGTGGCATTTATGTGAGTGGTGCATCTCGTGTTATTGTAAAAGATAAGATTTTGAGATTTGATAGTGCCGCTTCACTAACGGTTGATGGTTGTCCTCTTTCATATGAGCCGCTTGAATTTGCTGATAAAGCAAACATTCAACCAAAACCTATTGATGATCCGAATAATGTTCATATTAAATTTTTAAACAACGGCACGATTGTTCGACCTCGCGTTGATATTCTTGGTGTTGTTACTTTCGATTCATCAGTAACACTCACACTTGCTCGATATCTTCTGATTTCTCCAGACAATCGCTTGAACGTAAACTCAAGCTTGTGTCTGAATGGAAATACTCATATCGCTTACTTTACACGTATTGATCCTGCAATTGAGGGTGAGATTGTTATTATTGATCCAAACCAAATTTTGGAATTCAAAAATATTGTCTTGCGTGATCTTGCTTCAACAGACGTAAGCTTTGGTAACTCAGCTTCCAAGATGTTGTTTGGTGATCGTGTAACCATGGAAATTTTCACCAGCGATCTCAACTATACGTGGACGTTTAAAGGCGACAGTATTCTTGATGGTGTTAGTCGTACTTTGACACTTGGGCCCAACGGTCGAATTTTTGTAACCAACGGTGCTCAATTAACCATTCGAGATATCACCATTAAGGGCCTTGCTTCGAATAAAATTCGTTGCGATACCAATGCGTCTAAAATCGTTTTTGATGGACGAGTAAACTTGTTCCTTGATAATGATTTCACGTTTAGTACAGGTAGTTTTGATATTAATGGCGACTTAGACTTATCAGGAACATTCACTTTCCATTACACATCAAGCCAAGTAAGTAATCTCAAACGAAAAAGCAGTAT
Source organism: Candidatus Dependentiae bacterium (assembly GCA_018266175.1). Classification (NCBI taxonomy): domain Bacteria; species Candidatus Babelota bacterium. The sequence continues at coordinate 394,403 of JAFEAY010000003.1, read as the reverse complement.
GAGACTTCGCCCTGGAACAACATTTAGATACGCACCATCTATTGCAAGTAAGGACTTATTTGATATGCAAGATCCATCAGCAGAGCTCTTTTTAAATGGTGCAACACTTGCAACAACATCAACTGGCATGCGTTTGCGTAAGGGAACGTTAACCGTTGACCGTAAGAGCTTTTTGCAGAATCCAGGTGGAGTGAGTGATTCGCAAGCAATAGTTTTTGGTGATGGAGTAGCAATCAACGATCTTCAAATTAAGATTGTTCCAGCAGCAAGCTTACAGTTGCTTTCAGGAAAGTTGGTTTACAATAACGTAAATTAATGGGGTGGGTTGTTAAGTAGTGAAGAAATCACGATTGTATCGTGAAGCGAAGAAGGAGATGTTATGAACATACGCATCAAATTTGCTGGTGCGCTCATTTTATGCATACTGCAAGGATTTGCTGCATACGCAGCAACATCCATAGATTTTGGTGATAAATCAAGTTCAATAAAAGTTGTTGGTTTATCATCCAAGATTAAGATTATTCCAAGTCAACTCGTTATCGACAACGGTTCGATATTTGAGTGTAACGGAGGAAGCGTTTTAGGAAGCCTACTTTTCGTTAACGCGAACTGTACTGATTTGACTGAAACAACCTCTGGAGGCGGAACAATCTTCTTGAATGGTAATGACTCATATTTTGGCGATCCAAGTGAAGTCAACGCGGGAGTTATTGCAAGTAACCAGAACAACCGTCTTTCTGGCTTTATGCGTTTAAATGGTGCTGTCTGTTTGCAAGATCTTAATACAACATTAACGATTGCACTTGTTAATACTCTCAATCAAAATATCAAGTTGAGAAACGGTACCGCAATTCTAGAAAATGACCTGGGATTTGCTGATGATGTAAAATTTACCGGTTCTGGTTCTGTACGCTTTAATGGATATCGTACAACATTTGGTGGTGCACCACTTTCATGGCCCGATACAATTTTGTGGGATGGTGCTAATGATTTAGCGCTTAACAGCAAAATGACGGTAACTGGAATTTGGTATTTTGCAGGTGTTTCCCGCATTACCGGTAACGGAAATCTTGTAGATTTAACTAATGGTGGATCTATTTGGATCAAATCAGGCGCAACGCTTTCGCTTGCTGATGCAAAACTCAAGGGACTTGGTAGTGGGCGTATTGTTTTTGAAGACGATACAGCTCAGCTTCGACTGTCTCAAGTTGAAGTTGAAATGGATGGCGACATCACCTGGACAACTGGTGGTGTTTATGTTGAAGGTCCAACAACTATTGTTACTCAGAACAAGACCTTAACTCTTTCAGATTTAGCATCAATGACCGTTGATAATCTTGCGCTTGAGTATGATACGCTTGATTTTGGAAACGAAAATAGCATTCAACCAATTAAGACTGCTGATCCAAATCAAAAGTTTATTGCTTATGTTAACAATGGTGTTATTCGCAAAGTGGTTACAGAACGAGTGCTTACAACGCATAGCAATGCAATGTTGTACCTCACCAAGAACAACAGCAATGCGCTCATTTCATGTTGCAAAAACAACAGTAACGCACTGCTTGCCGGTGATAAGAACAATAGCAACACAATCTTGTACTTAACTAAGAACAACAGCAACGCAATTCTTGCTGGCGACAAGAACAACAGTAATGCATCATTGTTCTGTTGTAAGAACATAAGTAATGCTCTTTTGTGGTTAACGACCAACACAAATGGTCCTGTTTTCACAGCTATTAGAAATAACAGCGATGCGCTCTTAACCTTGAACAAGAACAACAGTAATGCATTGTTATCGTGCTGCAACAACAATAGCAATGCGCTCTTGTACTTGACCAAGAATAATAGCAACGCGCTTCTGGCCGGTGACAAGAACAACAGTAACGCATCATTGTATTGTTGCAAAAACTTGAGTAATGCTTTGTTGTGGTTAACAACAAATACAAATGGCCCTGTTTTTACGGCTATTAATAACAACAGCAACGCGCTTCTGTTCTTAACCAAAAATAACAGCAACGCACTCATTGCCTGCTGCAAGAACAACAGTAACGCAGCGCTGTTTGGCATAACCAACAACAGCAACGCGCTCTTGTTCTTGACCAAGAATAACAGCAATGCACTCATCGCCTGCTGCAAAAACAACAGTAACGCAGCGCTGTTTGGCATAACAAACAACAGCAACGCGCTTCTGTTCTTGACCAAGAATAACAGCAATGCATTAATCGCCTGCTGCAAAAACAACAGTAACGCGGCGCTGTTTGGCATAACCAACAACAGCAACGCGCTCTTGTTCTTGACCAAGAATAACAGCAATGCATTAATCGCCTGCTGCAAAAACAATAGCAACGCGGCGCTGTTTGGCATAACCAACAACAGCAACGCGCTCTTGTTCTTGACCAAGAATAATAGCAATGCATTAATCGCCTGCTGCAAGAACAACAGTAACGCTGCATTGTTTGGCATAACCAACAACAGCAATGCAATTCTTGCTGGGGATAAGAACAACAGTAATACAATCTTGTATCTCACCAAGAACTTGAGTAATGCGCTCTTGTTCTGTTGCAAAAATAGCAGTAACGCAATTCTTGCAGGCGATAAAAACAACAGTAATACGTTATTGTACTTGACCAAGAACAACAGTAATGCATTAATTGCCTGCTGCAAGAACAACAGTAACGCTGCGCTGTTTGGCATAACGAACAACAGCAATGCGCTTCTATTCTTAACCAAGAACAATAGTAACGCATTAATCTCTTGTTGTAAGAATAACAGTAACTCGCTGCTTTTCTTGACAACAAATAATAGTAACGCGCTTCTGTACTTGACCAAGAACAATAGCAATGCACTGATTTCATGTTGTAAAAACAACAGTAACACACTCTTATTCTTGGCAAAAAATAACAGTAATGCGTTAATCTCATGCTGCAAGAATAACAGTAATACATTGTTGTACTTGAATAAGAACAACAGTAATGCATTATTATTCTTAACCAAGAACAATAGCAATACGTTATTGTACTGCTGCAAAAACAACAGTATGGCAATTGTGTGGCTTGATGCACAGCTTGATACCATCGACCATGGACCATGGGGCGTTCAAATCGATACAGCTCCAACATACACCTTAAGCTTTGATATCTTCTTGTCATCATCACATACCTTATTGGTGACGGTTGATACCACTATCAATGGTTCTGGACATGCAATCAAGTTTGCACGTAAACAATCAAACCAATTCAGAATTCAGCCAGGCGTAACCGTTACACTTGAAAATGTGGTATTGCGTGACTTTGATGATGAAGCAATAAACCTCATGCAGGATCCAATGCTTGGTACCGCTCAAATTATCTTTGGTAATTGCACCAAAGTTGAACTGAGTGAGTGTCAAGACTTGACCAAGACCTGGACATTTGTTGGTGAAACATTGCTTTATGGTGATGGCAACGTCTTGAATTTTGCAAACAAGAATATTCATCTGCTACAACCAGGTCATCTCACTATTCAGGATCTTGCGCTTACAAACCTTCGTGGTAGCAACTTGGATTGCGTTGGTCCAAATGCTCATCTCATATTCAAAGGTAGCACCTTGCATCTATCCAGTGATTATATCTTCTCAGTTGGATCGATGCGCTTTATTGAAGAGAATATTATCACAGGTACCTCTGCCTTTGTGTACACCTCAACCGGTTACTCAATGGTTAATGGTAATGCGACCTTAGTCTTTGATAAGGGCTTAACATTTAGCTACGCACCAGCAAGCGCAGACAGAGATCTGATTGCATTGCAAAATGCTACATCGAGACTCTTCTTTGATGGTTGCTCGGTTGTTTCATCAGTAGCGGGTATGAGACTGACACGTGGAACATTGTGTATCGATCACAATAACTTCTTGTATAACAACGGTGCTGTTTCAGCTTCTGAAGGCTTTGCGTTTGGTAATGGAAATTCAGATGACGACTTGAATCTCCAAATTATGCCAGGTGCATCACTTGAAGTAGTTACAGGCTTCTTGGATTATGCAAACGTTGATGCATAAAACAGAATTGAAATAAATAACGGCAAAAATCGGGCAGAACCTTCTGCCCGATTTTTGTATAAGGATTTATAGAATGCTTATGGTTACACAATTTTTATTCATAATTTTTGTAAGCTTCTTGAATGGTTGCATTGCATCCGCCTTTGCCGAGGCTACGGCGGACGGGCAACAGCCTCATCCCGCTCCACAAGTCCAAGTGGCAACTGTACCAACCCAAGTGTCACCTACTCCTGCACAGTCGACGCTCCAACAACAACCTGCAACGTCAGCATCAGTTCCGGTATCACCCCCAATTCAAGCTGCATCTGCTCCTGAGCAATCGGAAGTTGCATCAGCAGCGCAGCACTCCTATGACGACGCCGCAAGGGTTTCTCAAAAGGCAGGAGCAAAAATTACTGAGCATGTGAGAAAGGCTCAGCAAGCTTTGAAGAAAGTAAAAAAAACTGCCAAAAAATTGGTGAAATCTTTTACGCTTGAACCAAAAAATCCATTTCCACAATTTCAAGCATTGCCTATTCCTTCAAAATCAGTTGGCAATAAAACCGAAATATCCGTGAGTATTTCAGCCTCTTTAAGCGGAAAGAATGGTATTATCGGAACGCACGTCAACGAAGGAATGTTGCTGGTTTTTAACCACATCAACACCGATAACCCAACGAGCAATTACTTCATTCAAACTTTTTCAGGAGATGATAAATCTGAAATACTGCGTGCCCGTGAGAACATCAATCAACTCAAAAGTAACTCGCCAATATTTTTAAGCATGCTGGGGGATGAAAATTTATTTACGGCGCTTCCATCAATATTACGTAATCAGTTACTTGGACTTTTTCCGATAGCGGGTGTCGATACTCTTCGAAAAGCCGGCTATCGCAACCTTGTTTTTTTTAGGCCGCCGTACGAAAAAGAGATTGAAGCTTTAACCGCTTACGCAGTTTATCGCCTGCGCCGTAAAAAAGTTGCTATCTTTTATGAAGAAAGCGATTGGGGAAATGAGTGCCGCAAAAAAGTAGTTGAAGTGCTCAAGCGCTTTGATCTTAAGCCGGTTGAAATGGCAGCTTATCCGGACGGTTCGGTCAACGTTTCTGATGCTGTTGACCGCATTGCAAAAAAATCACCGAATGTTGTTTTTTGCATTGCAACTTCTCGTCCAGCATCAACTTTTGTTCGATTAGCAATTAACAAGGGGTTGTATAAATCCGTCTTTTTGGGGTTTTCCGAATTGGTTGCAGTTCAAAAAATTTTAAGCAAACTTCGTGGTGCAAGCATGATTACTTCATCAGTTGTTCCCGATCCGTTGCGCAGCAGTTTGCCAATTGCTCAACAGTTTCGTACCGCCATGCAAACGCATCTTCCCAACCAAGCGGTCGGTCCCTTCTATTTTGAAGGATACATTAACGCTCTTATTTTTCTTAAAGTACTCAATACAATTCAACCGCCTGTAACAACAGAAAAAATTGTTGCAGCATGCGAAGGGTTTAAAGAAGTTGATATCCATGGTTTAAAATTGTCCTTTAATGCAGTAACCAGAACACTTTCTGATCAGGTATGGATTAATGAGGGTGAAGAAAAAGACTTTATCCAGGCCAGTGAAATTAAGATGGATGAATAATATGGCAATTACCCCAATGCTTAAAAAAGTTTTTGATATGAGCAATGTTCGTGTAAAAGTTGTAGCGGTCAGCATGTTAATGCTCTATTTTTGCATTCTTATTCAGTATGTTGCAACACGTTTTGGAACAGCAGACCCTATTCCAGACTTGCGGGTAAAAATGGAAAAGGTTCGCGAAGCTCGCCTTTCGACCGTGCGTGTGCGGACCGGGCTTTTTATCAAAAATATTCCACTCTTTGATGAAATCAAAAATAGTTTTATCATCGATTCGATTATTTGGTTTGATTTTAACCATGATGAGCTTATGCTCAAAACCATCGAGCAATTTTCAATTGATAACGGAAAAATTTTATACAAATCAGAACCTGATATCAAAGTCAAAGACAATCGGCTCTTTGCAAAATACAACGTCTTGTTTGAAGTCAGGACCGATTTACGTCACTATCGTTTTCCGTTTGATGATCATCGACTTTCGATTATTCTTTCAAATGACTTTGTAACCCCTGATGAAATGGCATTTTTGGTTGACCGAACCTCTTTTGGCATTGCAAAGAATCTTTTTGTATCAAACTGGAAAATCTATGATACCAATGTAAATTTTGGATATTCGCATTTGGTAATAGATCAGGCCGATAAAAGTGCCGTCACCTCAGCGCCTAAAGCGCTTTTTATCATCAATTTTGTAAAAGCAGGATTCAGAAAAATTCTCATTATTTTCTTACCAATTCTTGCAGCCCTGTTTTTATCGCTCTGCTCATTTTTAATGGGAATTACCAATACGGTTGGAAGACTTAATTTGGCTATTGCAGGCGTCACCGCACTCTTGGGATATCGCTTTGTTATTGAGTCGATGATGCCTAAAGTTGGGTATTTTACCACAACCGATGAAGTCTACTTGGTGCTCCTCATCATCGCATTTTTATGCTTCATGAGCCAATTGCTCATGACTCGTTATTATTCTTCAATGGATGAAGCAAGTAGAGCTGATAAAAAAGTAGATATGCAACAGATTAAGAGCTTTCTTGAAGTGTTGAATAACATAATTTTTGTCACCATGGTCACGTTGCTTTTGGGACCTGTTAGTTATATACTTTTGAAGTAAGTCTTAACGAGACTGAACAAAAAAAGGGAAAAGGATGAAGAGTACAAAGAAGCAGTCAGGTGCATCAAGCCTGCTTATTCCTATCTTAAAAATTTCCGGTATCACCTTGGGTGTTCTTCTTGTTTTATTGATCATTGGTTTGTTTGTTTCACCTCAGCCATTTTATACACAAGGTTTCATCACGCTTGCCGATGTGCAGCGCTATGCTGCATCAACCAACGAACTTACTCCGCTTGAGTCAGAAAATGCTGTTAAGCCCGATTTCACCAATTACTACAAGCGCTTTGCTCCATCAGTTATGAGAACCATCAAAGACAAATTGGGTGGTCTTTTTGAAAAACTTCGTCTCAAAAAACCTCCCGCATTTACCGCTTCTTTTTTTAAAACAGTTCTTGAGGATGTGAATAAAACACGCGATCAAAAAGGGTTTAAAAATCAAAATATTGCTCGAGTTACAGCAACGCCACAATCAAAATTTATTGTCTTTGGTGATATGCAAGCGGCATTTCATTCGCTGGTTCGTAATGTGGCAAAACTCAAAGAGTTGGGAATTTTAGGTGATGATTTAAAAATTGTTTCACCAGATTGCTTCATTATATTTTTAGGTAATGTTCCAAGCCGTTCACCATTTAGTATGGAAATTATTGGACTTACGTTACGTTTGATGCAACAAAACCCCGACCGTGTGTTGTACACCAAAGGAAGTCATGAATCTGACGGATACTGGCAAGAGCATACGCTCAAAACAGAGCTCAAAATTCGTGCTGCAGGCCTCACCAAAGATGCAACGCCGCTTGAGCCCGAAATGACAAAATTTTTCGATTCACTGCCAAACATTATTTATCTTGCAGCGCCGGCACCAGACAACAATGCATTTGTTCGCTTTTCACGCGTTACGCGTGCCAAGTTACCCGATAAGCATTTTGCAAAATTTTTAATGACGCCCTCAAAAGATCCTGTTTCAGTGTTGTCATGGCAAGGAAATGCGTTACCTACACCCGATGCAAGTGCTCCAGAAATTAATGTAAAAGCAATTTTACGTGTTGAGAAAAAACGCGAAACGTATCAGCCATCAGAAGGATTGCGTATACTTGCTCCCGAGATGGGCGTAACGACATGGACCTTGCTTTCAGCGCCAACACTTGCAGTTGAACGAGGCTTCAAATTTTATAACGACACGTTTGCTATCATCGAAGCTGCAGGTCAAATTGAGCAGTGGAGAATTACGTTGTTTCATCAGGATCGTCGTAAAAAAGATGGCTATAAAACAATACCATATTTCTTAACTTCTGGGCGCGATACGCCTGCACCTGCAGCTCCTTCGATTGCGCCAACGACAGCTCCACAAACAGCTGTAGCGGCAGCACCAGCGCCGGCGGTCCCCGCAGCTCCGCAAACTCCTGCACAACCTGGAGCGCCAGCTGCACAAGCGTCTGCTCAAGCAGCTCCGGCGGTGTCTACGCCTGTAGCTGCTCCTGTGCAGGCTGCACAAAAGCCTCCCGTTCCTGCACCAGCGCAACAACCTACAGCGCCAGCTGTAACTCAAGCGTCTACACAAGCAGCACCGTCTCAAGCTACTCAAAAACCTGCAACGCAAGTACCAGCAGCTCAAGTTCCTGAAAGCAAGCCAACAGTACAGCCTCAAGTTGAACAAAAGTCGGTTGCTCCTGCGTCCGACTCCGCCAAGGCTTCGACGGACAGGCCAGCTGTAGCTCAAGTGCCAGCAACAACATCGGTTGCACAACCAGTTGTATCGACACCAGTGCAACCGCCTGCCGCAACACCAGCACAAGCTCCTGCTACAATTCAGCAAGCAGTGCTGCCTGTACAGCCGGCGCAAGCTTCAGTAACACCCCAAGTTAAACAACCAGCAACCACGCCTGTGCAAACACCGGCAGAAAAGCCTGCGCAAGCAGCACCTGTGAAATAGAAAGAAATATTCTGATTTTATGATGTGTAAAAAACAAGAAAAAGCTTCCATTTTGTTTTGGGAGTATGGTACGGTTCCAGACGCTTAAGTGTTTACAACAAACACAGCAACGCAAACGAGAATAAACTAACTAAAAAAGGAGAAGGTTTATGAGCATGAAGTTACGTATACACAAGCTTTTGCTTGCATGCCTGTTGGCAAGCACAGCATGGCAAAATATAGTTATCGCGGACTCATCGCTTGTTGAGTCTGAAAAGAAACTAACAAAAGATGACATTGTTCCCGCATCACTTTTTTTCGCAACCAAAGACATGCAAATGTTGCTTGGTGGACGCGTTCGTGAAGAATATTTTTATTCAGGACGATCACAAACATTGCGTAGTGACTTTTCAGACGTTATCAATGCGTGGAGACACAAAGCAAGTTTAATGGTTGGTGTGCGTCAAGGTGCACGCCGTCATGGCAAGCCAGCAACCGAAGCACTCTTGAAAATTACCAACTACAGCATGTGGCGTAACGAAGGTCGTTACACAGGTCTTGAAGAGACCGACTTGCAAATTCAAAGTCTTGATGGCGCACACATTGGCGATCACACACATCGTCAATTGGTTCCAACAATGTTTGCTGAAGATGCATATTTGAAAATCAACTTTGACGCTTTCTTGCGTCCATTTCACAAACACCCAACCTATTTGCAAATTGGTTACTTTCCCTATTGGATAGGTCGCGGTGTTGCGCTTGGTTACTATGTTGATGGCGGCGTGCCACACATGGGCTGGAACCTTGATGGTAATGCACGAAACCTTGAACAATCCCCAGCTGGTGTTGTGTTGAGTGGTGAAATCATTAAAAATTTGACTGCAACATTTTACTACACCAAATGGCAAGGCGTCACCGTGTTTTTGGGTGACACACGTGCCCCATCTCGTATTCAACGTCTTGAAGCTCCTCGTCCAGAACGTGGTTCGTGCAAAGACACAGAAACATGGGCATTCAAGCTTGATTACAAACTCAAAGAAAAAAATTGGGATTTGTTGCTTGAACCGTACATCATGTACACCCGTGCTCCAGAGCAAAGCATTGAAGTTAAAGCAGATGCGCGCTCAGAACTTGGGACATACGGCGCTATGGTTGAGTTTAACTGGAAGCGTGTTCATGTGAACCTTGAAGCGGCTGGACAATTTGGTCACCAAGATGTGTTTGGTATTGACCGCAATGTTGTGCAGCTCAAGCGTGACAAGGTTACCGGAAATGTTCAGGAAGTTAACAGCCATATTTTTTATGGGGATGCTGCGACTCTTAACTCTCCAGCTGGAATACCAGCACTAATTGCTGCTGGTGTTCTTGATGGTGCTACAACAGACAACAATGTTATTGCGGTTTTGGCTAACCAAAATGCTCCTGTGAAAGCAACGACAAATCTAAAAACACCGGCGGTAGTGGCCGGTGGCGTTGTTGTAGTTTCTCCGATTAACCACCAACTTCTTAATGTAGAAAATTTATCAATAAATCGCGCTGCTGATAAAAATGGTGTGCAACTGCAAACGGCAAATGCTGCTGGTGCTCCGGTAACATTGCGTGTAAGTGATAAAGAAGTTAGTGTGACTGGTGCAAATGCTGCTGGTGTTGGTTTCATCAATACTATTCCAGCTACTGCTGCTGCCCGTGTTGCAAATGCACAATTTGCAGATCTTACAGCTGATCAAAACGTTGTGAATTCAAACTTAGTTGGCAACGAACGCTTCCGTAAGCCATTCAAACTTGATTACAGTGGCTTCATGTTCTTAGGTGACATTTCATACACCTTCGAAAAGTGCCCACTCAAAATTGCACTTGCCGGTACCTACATCAGCGGTGATGCATATCCTTATAACGAACAGCGCTCACGCAAATTCAAAGGCTTTATGACACAACGTGACTACAACTACATTGGTCATGAAGTACGCAGCTTAGCAGTATTGTTTGTTCGTGTCGGTCCTCGACCAATGAATATTTCGTACAACAAAATGTACGCATACAATCACTTCCAAGATATGAGTAACTTGGCGTATATCGGTGGTGGCTTAAACTGGTTCCCACTCAAGAAGCGCGACAAGATGAGCATCAATACCAACGTTCTTGGTTTCTGGACACCAGGTCGTGTTAATAAGTGGGATGTTAATGCAGCACCAAACATCAATACTGGGAATGCTGTAAATGATAAATTGCAGAATGCAGTTATTGCAGGTGTTCCTGCTGCAGGCATAGAAGGCATTCGCACGAAACTCGGCTTCAAAGGCTGGGAAACAACGCACCGTGCAAGCAGCTACATGGGCACCGAGTTGAACCTCATCGCCGAATATTTTGTGCTTGAAAACCTCCGCCTCTACACCCTTGATGCAATCTTCTTGCCAGGCCAATTGTACAAAGACCTTAAAGGTCAACCAAACCGCAACACCCGCCGCCTTGATGTAACACCAGGCCGTGAAGGTGAGGCTGTTTACGAAAGCTTAGGAACACAGATTGCTTACGGTCTTAACCTAGGTATTCGTTACACATTCTAGAAAAGTAAATCATCAGAATACTTTTGTGTGATGAGATGGGCACCCCGCGGTGCCCATCTTGTTTTGGTTGAAGTTCACCTGAACGAACAGATTCTCTTTTTTTCTAAAAATTAATTATGATACAGGTTAAGAAGGTCTAATTTCTTCGGATACGTTAAAAAGTATGCGACAGTTATTTTTTTGAAGGAAACTTTTGTGAAAAAAATAGTAATTTTATGTATGAATTTTTTGAGTTTTGTGATGACGCATGCTGGAGCTGGTTCTTATTCACAAGTGGTGCAAGAGGTGAAAGCATTGGATTATTATCAATTTGATGAAGCACCTGGAGATCTTATTAATCATTATATTGAAGTTGAATCTGGAGTTGTACCTCAAGAATATCTGGTTGCTCAAAAATTGGATTGGTTTCAATTTAACGTCAAGCATAAGGATCTTATTAAAAATTATGTTGAAGCTTATGACGAGATTTCAAGCGATCAAGATAGAACGGAATTTAATATTTATGTGACAACAATGTTGATTGAATACGTGGCGAAGAAAAGAGATTTACATGCACTTCATAACTTTTTTCCGAGCAATGATGATCTAAGTGCTCTTAAGACCAAGATTGTGAGTTATCTCAAAGACATGGAAGTCTCTCAAATAGAAACCAGCATTTTAGGCGTTGCTCTGATTGCCGAAGAACGTGTACGTGAGATTGTTGCGAAGTATGAGCAGAAAAGTTTGTGTTTAATTTTGTAATTTTTGAAAAATTATTATTATTAAAACTTTGATTATTTGTTATTTATTGGGTATAATCGCGGTCCTTTGTTTCATATTATTTTTCTGTAACTGTTTAAGGACATTCGATGATTATACCTCTTTTTACGCGTGCGCTTTTACTTTCTCTGTTTGTTTCAGTTTTATCTTCAGATCTTATCTGCATGAAGCCGGGTTCAAAAACACCAGCTTTTTTGGTTGAATTTATTGGTGATGTTAGCGACGAGTCATCAATGCATTGTGATGAATCGGATAGCGATGACAGCAGTGACAGCGATGATATTTCTGATAGTGATGATGATGATCAAGAAAACGAAATAGTTGATCACTCATCTGCTTTGCTTAAAAAAGTACACGCTACATCGGTATGCTATTCCCACAGAGGTGTGGATGAAAATAGAGAAAATGTGCTTCGTCAATTAAACTTTTTTGTGGGAACAGCAGGCTCCCAGGTTTTTAATAATGTTATCAAAACACTTGATTACATCAGAAAATTTAACTTTTACGCATTCAAAAGAAATGATCCAAAGCTTGAGCACCTGCACGAAGAGATGATTAAAATTCTGAAAATAGAAGCTCGTTGTGGATTAAATGCGTTTATTTACATTAAAGAGTGGCATGCTGATAATTTAACTATGAATTGGTATGACACAGAACGATTCTATGCAGATCGATCAGTTCGAGTTGACTTAAAAGTAAAACTTTTTGAAGCCTTAGAATATTTGGATAGAGTGGTTTGCCATTTCCATTGTAAAACTATTGTAGGTACTGATGGAGTAAATCCTGTAGAGAAGATTCGTAGTCTTATAAGCAGTACAAGAGATCACGTTGCACGACGCATCTGTGCTCGCACTTAAAACCTGATGATATTACCTTCTTTTTTTGCAGATGTTGAGTATGCTTGAAGCAAAACAACATCTGTACAAAAAGAAGGAGAGGTCTCATGAAAAGATGTTTTAAGTTTCTTACATTTTCTTTAACTTTTTTCTCATTATGTTCAGTTCTTCACGTTGAATCAGCAGATCAAGATCAACAAATCCAACAGCTTACAAAGCTGGTAACGGCAAAAACAATTCCCAACCACATAGCAATTATTCCAGATGGCAACCGTCGATGGGCAAAAGATCATAAAGTTCCTCTCATTGAAGGGTTACGTAAGGCATCACTTGAAACAGTTCCCACGATTACGGAGTTTTTGTGGAAAGGTGGGGTAGATACCGTTTCTATTTGGTGCTTTTCTACGGAAAATTGGCAACGAGATTTTGCAGAGGTCTTTGATGTGATGCAGGTGATTGTTGAAGGCATTAATCAAGCACTCTTGCCCTTGTGCTTGCGCATGGAGGCTCAGATTCTACATCTGGGGAGACGCGACCGCTTGCCATCGTATGTGCTCCAAGCGCTTGATGCGGCGATTGAAAAGACCAAAGCGTTTTCAAAACATGCGGTGAATTTGTGCATCGATTACGGCGGGCAGGATGAAATTTGTCGCATGTTGGAAAAACTTCAAACGCGTAATATGTTGGGGACTCCTGTGGCAACCGAGCATTGTGCCCAATTTCTTGATACGGCCGGCCAGCGGCACCCAAATCCAGACCTCATTGTTCGTACCTCTGGAGAAAGGCGCCTTTCGGGTTTTTTCTTGTGGCAGAGCGCCTATAGTGAATTTTCTTTCTTTAATAAGCTTTTTCCAGATCTAACCCCTACAGATATGCAAAAGGCCCTGGATGACTATGCCAGTCGGCAGCGTCGCTATGGGAAGTAAAAGTAGGCCGATTCATTGCTCCTTCTTTATCCCTCGTGACATTTTTTCAAAAACATGGTACCTTGCTTAGAATTGCTGTTTGAATATTAATTATTGGAGTTGCTACCAGAGAAGTGGGAATAATGAGCAAAGGGATGATAAAAATTACCGGTGCCAAAGAGCACAATCTCAAGTCGGTTAACGTTCAAATTCCAAAAGAGCAGTTGGTGGTCATTACCGGTCCTTCAGGGTCAGGCAAGAGTTCTCTGGCACTTGATACTTTGTATGCCGAAGGGCAACGTCGCTATGTTGAATCACTTTCATCATATGCGCGTCAATTTTTAGGTATTTCTAAGCGCCCTGATGTTGAAAAAATTGAGGGGCTTTGTCCCGCTATTGCGATTGATCAAAAGACCGTTGGCTACAACCCTCGTTCTACCGTTGGTACCATCACCGAAATTTACGACTATTTACGCGTTCTTTTTGCTCGTGTTGGAACACCTCATTGTCCTGAATGTAATGCGGTCATTAGCGCTGAATCTCCGGAAAATATTACCCACATGCTTTTGACTAAATTTAAAGATCAGACGGTAACGGTTACTGCTCCCATCGCTATTCAAAAGAAGGGCGAATTCAAAAGCGACCTTAAGCGCTTTTTTGAAAGTGGATTTCATCGCTTTACCATTGACGGTAAAGACTATCGGTTTAAAGAACTCAAGGAAATTGAAGCGGTCAAACTTGAAAAAACTTACAAACACACTATTAACATTTTAATTGATAAAATTACCATCATTCCTGAAGAAGTTGTGCGTGTGCAAGAAGCGATTGAAAAAGCATTTAACACCAATGGTGGCTTGTGCAGTGTTATTGACGCACAAGGTAATGAACAAATTTATTCTTCTCAGCGTATCTGCTTGACCTGTGTACGCTCATTTCCTGAACTTGAGCCACGATTTTTTTCCTTCAACTCACCGCTTGGTGCTTGTAAAAACTGCCACGGACTTGGCTTTACCTACGAAAGTTCATCATCGGTTTGGGGAAATTCAGAGCAAAGCTCTTCACCTTATTTAGATTATGAATCGCGCGAACGCATGTGTGAATACTGCCAAGGCAAGCGCTTGAGCGATGAAGCTCTTGCGGTAACTATTGGTGATCAAAATATTCATGACCTTTGTACACTTTCTGTTACAAAGCTTCTCGAGCTCTGCATACAGTTATCTGAGCAGAGTGATAAAAAAGAAATAACCGATCCACTCTTTCGTGAAATTATCAGTCGCCTGAGCTTTTTGGTTAACGTTGGGTTAACGTACCTGACGCTTTCACGTTCAGCAAGAACACTCTCTGGTGGTGAAGGACAGCGCATTCGCCTTGCAACGCAAATTGGTTCTGCACTCAGCGGGGTGCTTTATATTCTTGATGAACCGAGCATTGGGTTACACCAGCGTGATAACGATCGCTTGATTAGCACGCTTAAAATGTTGCGTGATCAAGGGAATACGGTAGTTGTGGTTGAGCACGATATGGATACCATTCAAGAAGCAGATTACCTGATTGATATGGGGCCTGCAGCAGGAGTTTTGGGTGGACAAGTGACAGCGTGCGGCACACCGGCTGAAGTTGCAAAAAACCCTAATTCTATGACAGGTGCGTATATTTCAGGTAAGCGTGCAATTGTCATGCCCAAAGAACGACGTGTTCCTACCGGCTTCTTGACCCTCAAAAATGTGCGCGTTAATAATTTGAAAAATGTAACGGTTAATTTTCCACTCGGTATTTTTTGCGCGGTTTCCGGAGTTTCGGGATCAGGTAAAAGTAGTTTGGTTATGCAAACACTTGCTCCTGCACTGCGTCAATATTTTTCATTGGGTTACTCAATTGGAAGTTCATTTGAAGAGATTGAAGGGCTTGAAAACCTGAAAAATGTGGTACTGGTTGACCAGAGTCCTATCGGTCGAACTCCTCGGTCAAACCCTGCGACGTATCTTGGAATTTTTGATGAAATTAGAAATCTGTTTGCAAGCCTGCCAGAAAGCAATGCGCGTGGCTATAAATGCGGTCGTTTTAGCTTTAACGTTCCAGAGGGACGTTGCTTTGAATGTGATGGTGAAGGTGTAACAAAAATTTCTATGCACTTTTTAGAAGACGTTTTCATGGTTTGCAAATCGTGCAAAGGAAAACGTTACAACAAGCAGACACTTGAAATTTTGTATCGCAGTAAAAATATTTCAGACATTCTTGATATGACGGTTGTTGAAGCAGCAGAATTTTTTGCAAACTTTCCTCGCTTAAAAAAGCGCTTAGATTTGTTGTGTGAAGTTGGGCTTGATTACCTCAAGCTGGGTCAATCTTCAACCACACTTTCTGGTGGTGAAGCGCAGCGCGTCAAACTTGTTAATGAGCTTGCAAAGCGGGACAAGAATGCGATGTACATTTTGGATGAACCGACGACGGGCCTTCACAGCTGCGACGTTGAAAAGCTTTTACTCGTGTTGAATAAATTAGTTGATCGAGGCAATAGCGTCTTGGTTATCGAACACAACCTTGATGTTTTAAAATCGGTTGATTATGTTATTGATGTTGGACCTGATGGTGGCGACCAAGGTGGATACATTGTTGCGCAAGGAACACCTGATCAGGTTGCTGACGTTAAAGAAAGCATCACGGGTAACTACTTGAAAAAGATGTTAAAAAAGTAAATTCTTATGATTTTTATATTGGGTTTATAGGCTTAAAATCGCCTATAAACCCAATATTTTTTGTTTTTTATTTCAAATAAGCACTTTGTCATAAGGCGACTGCGATACCGCTTGTCTTACCAGCACTGCATGGTATACTCCTCAATCAATCGATTGTAGTCGGTATTTATTTATAAATTCAAATTAATAGTATTACTGGGGTGATAAGCAATGGTATTAGGACAACGTTTATCGGTATGTTTCTTTTTTGTTATTGGATTGATTGTTGGTGGCATGAATGATGCTCAGGCATCAATGCCGGTACCAGCTCAATATGGTCGAGATATGTATGATATTGAAAGTTCATATTTTCGTTTGGGAAGGAATCCTTCAAAGGCAATGCAAGACTTAGAGGCTGCTAATAACATTAGTAAGATGATTGAACAGGCTGAGCAGAATGCTCCTGAAAATATTCTTCCTGCTGATTTTCGTGTAAGACAACAAGAGATTCAAGCTGATTTAGACGCATTCCAAGCTGAGCGTGCTCGCCTTTTGAATCATCCTGCTGATCAACCACTCGATGCAGCAGCATTGAGAAAAGTTAA
The DNA here is from genome assembly GCA_018266175.1 of Candidatus Dependentiae bacterium. NCBI lineage: Bacteria > Candidatus Babelota bacterium. Next base: position 377,400 of record JAFEAY010000003.1, on the reverse strand, counting down.
TGCTGATATCTATCAGGCTCGAAAATTACTTCGTATGCGAGATAATAATGGAGCAGACAGTGCGCAAGCCCATGCCCGTATGATTGAACAGCTGAAAAAACAACGAGCGCGATTGCTTGGAGCTGATGGACATTCTGCTCAGATTGGAAGCATTGTGGGTCGAGGTATTGGTGGTAAAACATGGGATTCTTTTGGATTTCAACAAGCAGATGGATTTGTCGACGGTATACAAAAAGGGCTTATGATTCGTGCTACTGAAGCCCTTGGCGAAGCAATTAGTTCAAAGTTGAAGACAACAATTGAGCTTGTTTTAGGCGGGACCTGGGATTTTATGCTTTTAAGCGGCTTAGATTTGTGGGAAGACATGTGTAAAGTTCTGTTTCACGATTCAAAAGATCCATTCAAAACTAAAGAAGTTAATGGTTGGAAAAAGCTAATTTCAGAAGCTATGGAACAGATTGAAAAGAACGTTAAAGATGGTCCAAAAGATAGCTTCCGTGGTCATGATATGACGCAACGTAATCTATTTGAAATTGATGAAAAAGAGCAAATTGAAGCGACCAATAGTTTAAATGCATGGCGCATGTATGTTGTTGGCTGTGCTGAGCAATTTGATTACTTTATCTTTGTGCTTGATTCACGTAAGCAATATTACAAAAAAGATGACATCATCTGTTTTTATGCAGACCAGATTCAAAACAGGTTATCAGATTATCGCGCCCTCATGCTTAAAGCTGGTTCGGTGAAAGAGTTAGATGAATTTATTGAGTCAAACAAATCGCTTCTCCCGGCAATGCGTAAAAACATCGAGCAACTCTTCATTAGGCTTGCAGAAGAAGTTGAGCCACGCACACTCGGTCTTGGCGGAAATGGTGATTCGATGCGTCGTACCGATACAACCGCTCGAATAAGACCATCAGGCTTAGATGACGACATGCCTAATCGTTTTTCAAACGGATGGGGCGGATAAGTTTTTGAGCGATAGATAATCATGAAGCTTACAATAAAAATTTTGAGCATTATTCTGATGCTCGGTATAACGATGAAATTAGGGGCTGATCTTCAGCCCACACTACTTCCCCGTCTTGACCCACAGCGCATTATGTCGCAATCCCAAGCGCTGGAAGCATCGCGCAAGCGCAGTTCTACTATTCGAAAAACTGTGCTAGGAACACTTGGTACAGCAGGAGCAGGGTTACTTGCTTACGGGGTGTATCAATATTTTGCACCGATAGAAGGTTCAAATACAGGATCAAGCGATATTCCTCGGTTGACAAACGAGCAGGTAGAAGCTCTTAGAAATGCTGAACGAGAAGCAATTAAAAATTATTACGATGATTTGGCTCAGCGACAAACTTTTTCAGGACATTTAAAAGCTGCTGCGTGGCATGGGACTGAGATTGCAATCGGATCATTTATTTGCGGGATTATTTACGCATCACTTGGGCAAGGTCAAGAGCAAGCAGCGCGCGTCTTACCGATGCTTTTTTCAAGCTATAGCAAAGATTTTTCAATGCTTTACAAGAAAGTTTCATCAAATTTTTTACGATTTAATGAATCGCTCTACGCCTTTGCCTTGCAAAATCAGGAAGGCGAACTTTCAATCAAATCAGATGTTTTGTATGGACATTTTTGTGCACAACTTGTTGTTGATTACACGGTGCTTTTATATTCGCTTGAGTCGGCGCTTGCATTTCTATTTGCTCATGGAACTGATAAAGGTGTAGATTTTATACAAAAAATTCGTTGTGGAGCAGATATTATTGACAGCTTCATTAGTGAGCTTGCAACAGAGCTTGAGCTTGTTATTAATCGAGCTGATGACGCTTCGCTTGGTCATGTTTCAGGCCACCTAAAAAATATTTATGTTTATGCTACTAAGTTCATGTGCTCATGTGGAGAGGAGCTCTATGGAGATTCGTTTAGCCCTGTTCAGTAAATTAATTTTCTTCTTTGCGTTCATGCCATTTATGCTTGTGTATGGCGAAAACGAAGTACTGCCGCTGACAGCCCCTCAACCGGTGATCGACCAAAAGCTCACGGCAGAGTTGGCTGAGATGTTTAAGAACCCAAATTTTAAAGAATTTTTAAGCGATAATTACCAGCAGCTTCATAAAGTTTCGGATCAAGGGTTACGACCTTTAGATCCTCAAGCTTTACAAGAAGAGCAAGATCGTAAGCGCTTTTATGCTGAGTATTTAGCAAAATATTATCCTAAAGTTTTCGTGATACGAAGTCGATTTTTCGCTCATATGACGCTGGATCAGATGACTGCAGCGCTGCAAGAAATTGTCGATGTTTTTACCGAAAAGCCCTGGTTTTACTTTGTTGACAAGCAAGACAATTTTGTTGTTGTTCGCTACTGGGAATATATTGTTGATCAACTGAGCTTTGTGAGTGACTTTTTGCGCAAAGCGTATGCTGATGTCAAAGCAGGAACCGTGGTGGTGCCACAGCCTGGAGTTGGGTTTTTTGGTTCCCCATTTAGATTTTTAACGCAAGCCCAAAGAACTACGATAAGGCCCTTGCTTGCCGCTCTTAATGAGCGCCAAAAGAAGTCGATATACGAGTTTTATGCTTTGTCATTTGATTATCTCATTAAACTTTTTAATGAGGGAATCTTGCTCAAAGATACGCGCCTTGCAAGCCGCTTTTTGCACGATCTTGAGTTTGTGATGAATAAGCTTCAGGGATCAGAATTTGAGCCCGATTATTACGAGGTTTTAAAGACCTGCAAAGAGCTCCTGAATATTCTTAAGCATAAATATGGCGTTGAAGAATATGATGATGTTGATGACGAATCATTGATGAGATCTGGCGGAAATGGCATGCGAGTGGGGTATTGATGAATTATTCCAGCATGAGATTTCTAAACTCGGTTTTAATGATATTTTTTTTGAGTTTATTTTTTGGAGCTTGTGTAAAGGCTGATCAAGATGATGAACACAAGGAAGTACGTGATTTCTTTAATAGCTTCATTCGTCATTATGAATTCAATCCAGAAGGGCGTTACACGCACGAATATCACCCATTTTTATTAGACCGAACGGCACGTAGCCTTGGTGCTCTTGAGCAACGTTTTAAAGACGAAGGGCTTGCGCTCAAAGGACGTGTGGTTATTGTTGGATATGAAGAAAGTGCTGTTCCTTCTTATTACACAGACTATCGCCAGTCGCGGATCAACGATGAAGCAAGCCTACGCAATAACGCCGGGTGGTCACTCCGGTTGCACAACCGCTTTGGGTTTATGACCGGCTTCTTATTCAAGGATTTTAATAAAATTGCGGCAAGCGTATTCAAAAATCAAGACCACGTCTTTGAGCATATTGATGCTGAGCAGATTCGTATCTTTGATGATCGCGCTCATGTTTTTCATGAGCATGCATTTGGAGAAGCTTACCCATTGGTGCAGCGAGCACAGGCGTCGGTTATTAAAAAATTTCAGGAACGAAAATTTTTAGATATTTTTGCCGACTTGGTAAAATTTTGGCAGATCATGTATGGGAATATGTTAAAAGTGGGGAACAAGCAAGTTGGTGCTACGCAAGATATTCTTTTTTCGATTGCATACGCACAACATCTTCTTTCATCAAATCTTCCATTTTTCAGTTATTTCACCGGGCCTGATATCACCTATCCTATTGAAATAACTTCAAAGCACGACAAATTTGTTAGTCGTCATGCCCAATCATTTGTAGGTCGTTTGTTCGATAAGCTTAAGCCTGTTGATGATCAGCCAACTGCATATGTTTTTTGTAGTTTTGTTGATGGTGTCGGTAAAAGTACAACGCTCGGTAACATCAAAAATGCGATGAAACATGGGAATAACGTTGAAGAGTTTGAGCATGTTGATAATTCATCATCACAATTAGCTGAAGTTTTTCAGTGCAAGGACAATGTGTTTATTGCTGACTTGCCTGCACAGATGAGTCACTTTACTTACAAGCCCGATGGACTTGTCTATGTTGATGCACGTACCGAATCTGATGATACTACCGTTAACGCAATTATTGACGAGTTTAAGAAAAACAGATCTGGATATATTAAAGATTATCAAAGCTTGCTGAGGCAAGCAGGAGCGCTGATTAGAGAGGAAGGCTTTTGTGCCCCAGATTTTCATGATGAAAATGATCCAGAGCTTGCATTTGTTAAAAATCTTTTGCTTTTGAAAAAACAGCATAAAAAATGGATTCCGTTCTCTTATGGCGGTCAGCACTATATTATTCGAGATTCAACTCCTACTGAGCTTCGGGTTCTTATGCCGCTGAGTAATGTCAAATCGGAAGGGCTGAAAAATATTGAGTCGGAGCAGATGCTCTTTTTTCAGGGTATTCGCTTGCCGCTTCCCTACGAGCATTTCTTAGATGATTTAGTGAGTCAGCTCAAGCAGCAAAACATTCAAAATGTTGTCTTTGTCGACTTCATGAGTATGTATCCACGTTCATCGCGTGAAAATGTTCGTATCAACTACCTCTTGCAACAGATGGCTTATTTGTTTAATGACTTTAGTCCTTGTAAGAGCTTGTACAAAGATTTTGTCAGTTGTGGCGAGCTCTTGCATAATTTGCTTGAGCAAAAAACAGCCCAGACTATTTTGCAGGGATTTGAGCATGAGGTACTGGTTCGCCTTGCTCTCTATCAGTTGATTATTCAGCGACAAAGTGGTGGCATTGAAGGATTAACGCTGCCGGTGCTTACCGATTTGATTAGGCATAAAATTGAGCAGGTTGGAGTAGCGGGATTTTCAGAACTGCGCATGCTTTCAGCAAGCAAGTTTAAAAATGAAACTAAGCGGTTGCAGGATATTTTTGGTCTCACTAAAGATTTTGTCAACGTTCAATGCTTTTCATTTGAGCGAGCAGCAGAATTTTCACGCATTTTACAGGAATTTTTTACAACAAATATTTCACATGATCAGATAAATGCTCTATGGCAGGATGATGGTCAAATGCTCGATGTAACAAACCCAAGCTTGCAGGAAGGACCTCTTGATATTGTGATGAAGACAGTTGATGGTGCCAAGATGCGTGTGTTGCATAAATTTGGTCCTGAATGTCGATCAGAAACGGTGCTCGCACAATTTTTTAAAGAGCTACGAGTTTTTTGGTATGCCGCGTTGAGCAATCTCCTTGATGGTCAAAAGCAAATGGGCAGTCAATTTGCTATTCCAACAGCAGTGGTTCCTGTTCCACCAATGTTTGTGAAGCAAGGGACCGATGGGAACTTTTATGCTGTGCAGTCACACATGAAAGGGTGGGTTGGAGATGTTGGAACACTCCCAAAAGTTCCGTACGATTTATTCAATTTACCGCCAGCACAACGTCTTCGATACGGAGAATTTGATGACAATGTATACCGTCTTGATTGGCGTGCCGATGTCACTAACCGAGGACTTTTTGGGTTTGGCTGTGATTTATCAAAAATTAAAAAACGTGGGTTTTATGTACTTGCGCTTTCCGTAATTGTCCAGCGACATCAAAATGAATTTGGTACAAATAACGTTATGCCTACTTCAAAGTTACTCAAAGAGTTGAAAAAGAGTAATTATTGGAAGAGTGTCTATCAAGGTTGGAAAACTGAGGCTGAAAAAAATAGTCGTGTTCTCGATTTGCGCAAAACTGCAGATGGAAAAGCTTTAGGCTGGGCAGAACGTTTTATTGCTGCAATGCCACAAAAAAGTACGCAGCCAATTAAGCGTGCCATCAATTTTGCTACACAGCATCAACGACAAGCTGCTCGAGTGGTTATCCGCTTGCTGGCAACGCTTGAGATGGTCGTTAAAGATCCAGATGCTGATGTTGTGGTTCGGCTTGGACATCGTGAAGACTTTAAAGCAGCGCTTAAGTTGTATGAGCGTGTCGTGATGCCTTACTTCTTTGGCATCTTATTTAAAGAGCCGCTCTTTGATGATTACGGCAATGTTGAGCCTTATCCCGACTGGGATTTTTTAGAAAACTTTATTGAGTAATTAAAAGTGGACATCTTGCTTAATCAAGCAAGATGTCCAGGCCTTGAAGTTCTGTTTTAATAACACCTTGCCACTCATTTTTCATGATATGGCATGCCAGCGAGAATGGCTTGTCTTCGTGTTCTTTTAAAATTTTGTATAAGTCAGGGCGATTAAAAAAGATTACAGGTTTAATAACGCCGTCGGCAAATACGGAGCATTTGAGGTGCAGCCCCTTAAGAAGCTCAGGTGCTTTAAGCTGTGTAACGCCTCGGACCAAAAAAGTTGGCTGCGGGTTTTGATTACCAAAAGGTTCAAGCTGAGCAAGATCTGATGAAAATTTGTAATCAATGTCAGACAGTTCAAGCGGCGCATCGAGCGTAAGCTTGGGACGAAGCTGGTCAAGTGGAATCTGAGATCTGATGAGATCTTCTAAATTTTTCTTAAGCGTTGGAACCAAGTCTCGTGAAAGCTTGAGTCCTGCAGCACAGGAGTGGCCGCCAAAGCTCATCAGTAAATCTTTGTTGGCGTTCAATGCATCAAAAATATTAAATTCTGGAATTGAACGGCACGATCCTTTTGCCAATCCTTTTTTATCCAAGTGGAGCAAAATTGCTGGGCGTCCGTAGGTATGCATCAGCTTGCCGGCAACAAGTCCAATAACTCCGGCAGGCCATTTGGAGCTTGCAGCAACAATAATATGTTCTTCATCAAGGTTAATTTGTTTGCTGACGATAGCAGCTTCAATTTCTTCATAAATTTCACGATCAATCCGCTTGCGCTCTTCATTCATTGATTTGAGAATGGCGCCAATGCGAAATACTTCATCTTCTTGAGAGCTGATTAAAAACCTGACCGCTTCGCGTGAGTCATCAAGTCGACCAAGTGCGTTGATTTGAGGTGCAATCATAAAGCCAATATCAAGCGAATCTAGACTTGCTTTGGTCATGCCGCTATTGGCGATGAGTGAATTGATTGCAGTACTGCGTTGTTTATTGATTTTGTTTAGACCATATTTGACCCAAAAGCGGTTTTCACCGGTCAGAGGGACCACGTCTGCAACGGTACCAAGGAGGAGCAATTCGTATAATTTATCAGGCAATGTTGTTATGCCAAGCTGTTCATAAATGAGACAGATAATTTTAAAAATAACACCAACGCCGGCAAACTTTTTAAAAGGATAGGTGCAATCGTCCTGGTTGGGATTGACGATGGCAAGGGCTTTGGGAAGCTCGCCATGAGGGCGGTGATGGTCGGTTATAATTAAATCGATACCCAAATTATGAGCTTCTTGTGCAGCTTCCAGTGCCGATATGCCGTTGTCAACGGTGACAATGAGCTTATAGCCGCAGCGTACGGCTTTTTGAACTGCGCTTACCGAAAGGCCATACCCCTCTTTTTCTCGATGAGGTAAGTGATAATTGATCTGTGCACCGAGCGGAATGAGTGCTGCAAGCATGAGTGCAGATGATGTTGCCCCATCAACGTCGTAGTCGCCAAAAATGAGAATTTTTTCTTTCTCCTGTACTGCTTTAATAATGCGAGTGGCTGCAATTTCTGCTCCCTTAAGCAGGCTGCCGGAAGCAACATCTTGCTCAAAGGACGAAAAGAGAAATGCGCGAACTGACTCTGGCGTGGTATATCCACGTGCACAAAGTGCATGAGCAATCGGAAATGATAAGTTATGAGCGTATGCAAGTGTTCGAACTGCTTCTTGGTCAACATCGCACACCTTCCAGAGATATTTGATTCCCTGCAACGTCGTGGTTGGGGGAGTGGCGATTGATGAGGGAATCTGCTGTATGGAAGATGTCTGGTGCTCGGTCATAACAACTCGCTGCTTAAATGGTTTTCTGATTAAAAAGTTAGCTTACTACATTTGCTGGTTGGGCAGAAGGTTTTTCTTAATAAAAGCATAAGGAGTCATCTTTTAGCTGTTCATTGAGCGTGCAGTAAATGCCTTAGACTATTAGTGCGTTGATTTGAATATTTTGAAACTATTGTTTTGCATGTTGTTTTATAAATATAATCAATAATAGAAATATGAATTATGCTCAAGAGCATTAAAAAATTTGAATTGGGGTGAGGGAGTATTGCTATGAAAATTATTAATATGACATTTAGGCTCGTAGCCGTTGTAATGTTGAGCATGTCAGGGTTGTTCGGTATGCCTACCGTTGACGTTCCCGCGCAAGATTCAGCTTCTGCTGCAGAGGGAATGCCCGATGCTAGCGCAATGCAAGCAATGCCTGTTGGAGTACCGCCAGCAGGGGCGATCCCGCAGGGTGGAATGCCACCTGTCATGACCGATAAAAAAGCTGATAGAAAAGATCAGAAAAAAGATGGCGCATCGACCGATAAAAAAGCAGGTCCAAGTATTTTGCAGATGAAAGAGCTCAAATTTGTTGATGATGGTTTGAAGGGTGCTGGGAAAGTTATAGACCTTTTTGTTGGGCCCTTTGAAGACTTTGGTGATGCTATTCCTCCAACCGTTTCTTCCCTTTTTGGACCTTTCGCTCATATTCATTGGTCGTTAATTATTCGCTCGATGCAAAAGCGTATAAAAAAAGCACGCGAAGAGTTTGAGGGCCTAACAGGAAAACCTAAATCTGTTGAAGTAAAAATAGCCAAGCCGGAAGTGCCGGTTGATTTTATGGCTGCAATGCAACAAGAGATTCTGAAGAAAGAGCCTGAGCAAAAAAAGCGTATCAGTATTACAAAGTTTATGCCTAAAAAAGTAATTAAAAAAATTTACGATGAGCTTCTTGTTTTTGTAAAAAAAGCGACTAAGCCGCTTGAGAAAAAGTCACTTGCCGTTGCCGAGCTCTTTGAGCCATTACCACCAATTCCATTTCTCGTAACCGTTTCAGACATTCAGCTCGCATTGCATATTTTAGGTCTACAACAACGTTTGGCAATTATTGAAGAATCGCTAAAAAATAAATTAGAACCGTTAGAAGATGTTAAAAAACGGGCGCTTAAAGATGCAATAAAAGTTCAAGATCTTGATCCTATGGTGGCTATGGCTGTTGCTCCAGAATTAACTCCTGAGCAAAAGAAAAAAGCTGATGAAAAAAAGAAAAAAGAAGAACGTAAAAAAAATGAAGTGTCTGGCGTTAAGCTTAAAGAAACTAAACAAGTGCAGAGTGTTTATTCTGCATTCAAAAAGCTTGATAGCATGACAAGCTTTTTAATAAAGCCCATTCAAAAACTTACCAAAGATATTTCTCCAATGCCAGTTCCGTTAGTGAGTTTTGTTGCATCGTATCTTGCCATGATGGGTGCTGGGTTTACGGCAACGGGTATTTTGGCTATTTATGGTCTTCCTATGCTTGCTTTTGCTAGTTCTTTGTACGGCGTTTCTCAAACGCAATTCTCAATTTATATTCGCAACTTACAGCAGCTTCTTGGCAAAATTGAAGGCGATATAAAAAATTTTCAAGAAGCAAAGAAGCAAGCAGGAACGTCTGAAAATGACCCAAGCAAAGTGCTCGCTCAAGGTCAGGAGCAGATAGGGCAGCAAGACAACAATACGGCAATACAAGATGGTGCAGGCATGCCAAACGTTAGTGGTATTGACCAAGCTGCGGCGTTGCCGGATATGTCTGGTGTTGGAGCAATTCCATTAGGTCATCCAAGTATCGGTGGTAATGCTGAAACTGCTGCACCTGCAGAGTAAAATGTTTAATGATTTTTAATAATTTTGAATTAAAGGCGTTTTTGAGGGGAGTTCGATTATGAAACGTAGTACTGTTATGTTTGCATTAGTGATTGTGCATGGATTTTTTATATCTTGTCTGCTGGGCATGCCAACAGTTGAAGTTCCTCCAGCTTCTCAAAGTGATACCTCTTTAATGCCGGCATCAACAGCTCCATTTGCTTTGCCGCCAGAAGTGCAAGCTTCTACGGTTGCAGGGCAACAGCAGGGTGGAATGCCGACGGTAACGGCAGATAGTAAACTTGATAAAAATAAAAAGAAAAATGAAGCAACTGTTAGCGATAATAAAGATCTTGGCATCTTGCAGATGAAAGAACTTAGAATAGTTGATGAAGGCTTGAAAGGTGCTGGAAAAATTATCGACTTATTTGTTGGACCATTTGAAGATTTTGGTGATGTCATTCCGCCAACAATATCTTCCCTTTTTGGTCCAGTTGCTCATCTTCATTGGTCATTGATTATTCGTTCGCTTCAAAAACGTATTAAGAAAGCACAAGCAGAATTTGCAGTGTTAACTGGAAAACCTAAGCCAGTGGAAGTAAAAGAGAAGAAGCCTGAAGCGCCGGTTGACTTTATGGCTGCAATGCAACAAGAAGTTAAGAAAAAAGAGCCTGAGCAAAAAAAGAAAATTAATGTTATGCAGTTCATTCCCAAGCCGTTGCTTAAAAAAATTTATGATGAGCTTCTTCTTTTTGTAAAAAAAGCTACCCATCCAATTGAAAAAAAATCACTTGCAGTAGCTGAACTTTTTGAGCCATTACCACCAATTCCATTTTTAGCAACAGTTTCCGATGTACAGATTGCATTGCATATTTTAAGCCTTCAACAACGTGCTGGAGTTATTGAAGAGTCATTGAAAAATAAACTGGAATCTTTAGACGCTATTAAAAAGCGTCAACTTAAAGGAGCTGTTAAAGTTGTAGATCTTGACCCAATGGTGGCTATGGCTTCAGCTCCAGAGCCAACACCTGAACAGAAAAAAGCGGATGAGAAAAAAAAGAAAGAAGAGCAAAAAAAAGAACAAAAACCTAGCTTGAAGCTTAAAGATACAAAGCAAGCCAAGAGCGTTTATTCTGCATTTAAAAGCCTTAATGACATGGTAAGTCCAATGACTCAGTCAATTGAAAAGCTTGCTTATAATATTCCAGCAATGCCAGTTCCTTTAATAAGTTTTTTAAGCTCGCTGACTATGATTGCTGGTGGAGGTGTTACGGTAACAGGAACAGTATTAAGCTTTTCTGCTCTCGGATTGAGCGTTGGAGTACCTATTGCGCTTATTGGGGTAGCTATAGCAGCTTTGGGGAGCACGCTTCATGGTGTTTCTCAAACCCAATTTGCAATTTATGTTCGAAACTTACAGCAACTTTTGGGCAAAATTGAAGATGATATTAAAAACTATCAAGAGGCAAAAAAGCTTGCCGCTCAACCAACTCATGATCCAACTAAAGTTCTTGAGCAAGCGCAAACTGAAATGGAAGCATCATCAACTGAAGGATCTGTAGTTTCGCCAGAAACTTCGGATACTCAAGCGGTGCCTGATGCTGATTCTGGAACAACAGCAGCTGAAGTTATAGATGCTGGTAGCAGTAGTGATGCTGGGGGTGCTGTTCCCGCTGAATAAGGTATGTTTTAGATTGTTAAATAAATAGGCCATCATACATAAATATGCATGATGGCCTATTTAAATTTATTGGTACAAAAATTTTATTGTATGTGACTTGGTTTCATCGTCGGAAACAAAATTACATCTTTAATTGATGGTGTATTGGTTAGAAGCATGGTTAAACGATCGATGCCAATTCCCACGCCCACTGTTGGTGGTAACCCAAATTCAAGTGCATGAATAAACTCTGCATCGTAGTGATGTGCCTCGTCGTTTCCATCTTGGCGAACTGCTACTTGATCGTGCAAGCGCTGCGCTTGGTCGAATGGGTCGTTGAGCTCTGTAAAACCATTGGCTAGTTCCATGCCACAGCAAAACAGTTCAAAACGAGCAGCTTGTGTAGGGTTTTCGGGATCGCGTTTTGCAAGAGGTGAAACCGATATCGGATAGCCGATAATAAATGTTGGTTGTACAATTTTTGCTTCAACAAAATGCTCAAACAAAGCAAACAGTTTAACGCCGTAATCGGCATTTTTTTCTTTGAGCTCAACGTTGTCAGACTTGATGATAGCATCAATTGCAGCTTCAGATATTTGCTCAGCGGTAAGACCTCCAATTTCAATGAGTGATTCCTGGACCGTCATTTTTTTGAATGGCGCGGTAAAATCGAGTTCATGACTTTGAAACTGAACTTTGAGTGACGGGAAGTTTTTGAGTACCGCGTTTGCAATGAGCTGTTCAGTTAAAGCTATACCGGTCGAATAGTCTCCATGAGCCATATAAAATTCAAGCATGGTGAATTCAGGGTTGTGACGTGTAGAAACGCCTTCGTTACGAAAGTTGCGATTGATTTCAAAAACGCGCTCAAAACCGCCCACGACCAATCGCTTGAGATAGAGCTCTGGAGCAATGCGTAAAAAGAGCTGAATATCGTATGCATTGTGATGAGTGATAAAAGGCTTTGCTGCAGCACCACCGGGAATTGGATGAAGCATTGGAGTTTCAACTTCAATGAAATCTTTTTCTTGTAAAAATTGGCGAACGGCGTGCAAAATGCCCGAACGCTTTTTAAATTTTTCAAGGCTTTCAGGGTTACTAATTAAATCTAAATGACGCTGACGGTAGCGCTGTTCAGTGTCGGTGAGTCCATGATATTTTTCTGGAAGTGGGTGAAGACATTTGCTCAGCAGGGTAAGTTCTTTGACATGAACCGTCACTTCCCCCATGCGTGTTTTAAAGAAGTAGCCTTTAACCCAAACAATGTCGCCAATATCGATATGATGCTTAAAATGATCAAAGTTTTGCTCACCAAGTTCATCTTTTTTTAGGTACATTTGCACCGATCCGGACCGATCTTGCATGTGGCAGAAAAATGTTTTGCCATGGTCACGCCTGGTCATGAGTCTGCCTGCAAGTTCAAATTCAGGTTGGGCTGCTTGATCGTCAGTTTCAAGAAACTGTGCAACGCCTTGAGCAACAGTTGCTGATACCGGTTTATAGCAAGGCCAGGGTGATATACCCTCTTCTTGCATTTTTTTTACTTTAGCAACTCTGATTTCATGTTCATTAAGTTCTGTATGACCTGTCAGGGGAGTTTTTTCATGAGTCATGAGTGTACCTACTGTTTAGATTTATGGTCTTTGTGATCGGTGTTTCCAACTGCTCAAAGGTAATAATAAACCGAAAAAATGTCAAAAATTAGGGTGATACAATCATTAATTTTAGGTGATTCTTTCGTCATGATCTTGGGTTGGTCCTTGAGCTGTGTGAGTTTCAATATATTCAGTAGGAAAGTAGTACATTACTTCGTTAGTATACCCCATGTGCAAGTCTTGACGTGCAAGTTTTTCCAACTCGAATGAATTTTCTTGCCACGTGGTCGCATCTGCTTGGAGCTGCGTACACGTTTGTTCCATTTTTTTTACATACTCAATTTCAGCTGCAAGTTCTTCTTGAAGTGAAATATATTGCATCACGCCGCGTTTGCCCACAACAATATAGCTTCCCACGCCAACGGCAAAAATCATCAGCAATACCCTGTGAATAGAGTGTTTATATTTCATCTGAACTATTCCTTTCCCAAATCGCGATGACGAACTAAAAATGAACAATGATTCCATTTTTGAGTTCCTAATTTTTCTACAAAAGCAACAGAGCGATGCTTACCACCCGTGCAGCCAATAGCAATGGTGACAAAAAATCTTCCCTCTTGATAGAATTTAGTAAGAGCGAATTGTAAAAAGTCGGTCAGCCGGGCCCAATAGTCGTTAACGGTGTTGTCTGCAAAGAGGTATTCTTGAATTGCCGGGTGCCGACCATTGAGGTCTTTGAGTGAGTCGATAAAGAATGGATTGGGCAAGAAACGTAAATCCCAGACCAAGTTGCTTTCTGGTGGAATTCCGTATTTAAAACCAAACGAAACCACATTAACGAGAACTTCTCGTTTAACTTCTTCGCAGAATGTTTTTTGAACCCAGCTGCGCAAATCATGGGCGTTGAGTATGTCTGTTTCAAGTGTGATATCAGCTAATTTTTTAATTGAGTCCAGCATTGCTCGTTCGTTACGAATGGCAGAGATAAGGTCAATTTTTTTTGAAACGAGTGGATGCTTTCGTCGAGTTTCTTGGAACCGCTTAACAAGGGTATTTTCGCTCGCGTGTAAGAAGACGATCTTAAAGCCATCAATGTGCTTTTCTTGTCGTAAATGTTCGACTTCTCCAAGGAGTGTGTTGAGAAATTGTTCATCACGTGCATCGATACCCAAAGCAACGCGCACCAGTTCAAGTGGTGCTTGAAATGCAAGATTGAGGAGGGTTTTTAAAAGAGGCACTGGAAGATTGTCCACGCAATAAAAACCAATATCTTCAAGTGCGCGCATGACACTTGTTTTGCCGGCTCCTGAAAGACCGGTAACAATTAAAACATGGCGTTTTTGGTTGCGCGGAATTATAATTTTTTCAATAATGGGACTTGTATTCATACTCAATAGACATCCTGCTTTAGCAATTTACTATCATCCCTCAGTACATTAATCTTAAAGTGTTTATGCTTATTTGGAAAGTGATGATTAACTCTGTTAGATTAATCATAGAACTTATGACAAGAAAGGAGAGAGGCATGAAAATTTCTTTTTATGGGCCGTTACTGTGTGTAAGTATTATATTTTTAGCGGTGCCCGCGGTTGAAGCGAGTGAGTCTGTTGATGTGCAGGCATCAAAAAATGTTGGAAAATCATTTGCCCGTGATGGTTCTTCCGGAGCAAAAAACCAGAAAATGAGTATGTTTAAATTCTGGAAGCGCTTGAAAAAAAATTCGAAAAAAAATGAAGATCCTGCAGATTCAGGAAAGCCAGCACCTAAGCCCGCACGAGATATTTTTGTTTGGTTTAAAACGTATGCCGAAGTTATTGGTCTTGTTGAGCGCAAAGCGTTTCGCTCGGTTGATTTTTCAAATTTTATTCAAGATTCGCTCAAGTCTGCGGTCCAACAGGTTGATGCCCATTCATCATTTTTTGCACCCGATTCATTTAAGCAGGTCATGGAGTCTGCAACGGGAGAGTTTGGTGGCATTGGCGTGAGTGTTTTAACCAAGGCAACTGATGATGAAGCATTGGCAATTCTTGAAGTGATTGATGGCGGCCCGGCAGCAAAAGCTGGTCTTAAGGGTGGTGATAAAATTGTTGAAATTGAAGGCGAAAAGCTTAAAGGTCTTTCAGCTGATGAGGTGGTGACTAAGTTAAAAGGTAAGCCAGGAAGTAAGCTGAGTGTAAAAGTATTGCGCGATAAAAAGCCAAAAGAATTTACGATTACGCGCGACATTATTAAAGACCAAACGTCTATGTGTTTTTTCTTCAAAGATCAGGGTATTTATTATCTTTCACTTAAAATATTTGCACAAAATTCAGCACAGCAAGTGAGCGAGTTGCTTGAAAAAGCAAATGATGGGCAGTGCAAAGGAGTTGTACTTGATTTGCGTCGTAACCCTGGTGGAACGCTCGATTCTGCTATTGATGTTGCGGGTCTTTTTGTTCCCAAAAAATCGCTTGTTGTGGTAACTAAGGATAATAAAAAACAGGTGATATCTGAGTATCGCACAAGTTCAGAACCATTACTGAAAAGTGATCGTCCAATTTTTATTTTGATTGATAATTTTACCGCATCGGCAGCAGAAATTTTGGCAGGAACGTTGCAATATTATTCACAGAAATCTGTGCAGACAGAAGAGGGAACACAACCAATAATGGTCTTTTTGGTAGGTGTGCCAACATTTGGAAAAGGATCGGTACAAGAAGTGATTCCTATCAGCAATGGTTGCGCGCTTAAATTAACAACGATGCTCTACTACCTTCCAGGTGATATTTCTATTCAGGCACGAGGTATTAATCCAGATTTTACCATTAAGCCGCGCTTTATTCCTACCGAAGAGATGAAGTGGATAACTGAAATGTATGGTAAAGAGGCTTCGCTTAAAAATCATATTACGGTGGACGAAGTGCAAAAAGGGCGAAAAGATCCTGTTGATGACGACGATGAAGCACCGGTAAAAAAAGATAAAGATCAGAAGAAAGATAAGAAAAAGAAACAAAAAGATGAAGAGGAAAAGAGCTGGGAAGAGAAGCAAAAAGAGAGTCTTTCTCAAGATGTGCAAGTGCAAGCAAGTATCAATATGATCAACTTACTTGCTGTTGCCCGCAAGCATATTCCCGATCAAATTTCATCGCATGAACGAGCACTTAAGTTCCTCAAAGAGAACTATGTAACTGATGATAGCGTCACAATCGAGAAAGTGAAATAAATATTGTTTTAAAAAGTGAGAAATTTTCTTTGATTTTTAATGTGAATTATCTATACTAAGGGCGTCGAAGTGAGAAATTAAATTTTCAGCTTAGATAATCGCGGTGGGCGTAGCTCAGTTGGTAGAGCGTCAGATTGTGGTTCTGAATGTCGCGGGTTCGAGCCCCGTCGCTCACCCCAATAATAATCCAGGGCGTAAATCAGGTGTCTCTAAGGCAACTTGACCTTGGTAAAAGCATTAAATTAGATATTGAAATTTTAAAAAGTTGTGTCGGGGCGTAGCGCAGTTGGTAGCGCACTCGCTTTGGGAGCGAGGGGTCGCCAGTTCGAGTCTGGCCGCCCCGACCATTATTTCAGCCATCGTTCTTCGAATTATGGCGCCGACAGGTTCGTGCCCGTAGCTCAGTTGGATAGAGCAACGGATTTCTAATCCGTAGGTCGCAGGTTCGAATCCTGCCGGGCACACTCTTGAGCCCGATCCCTAAAAATATCTTGAGGTTTTCTCAAATAATAAACAAACTTATATTCACAGATACAAGCAAAAAAGAGCCGGCCTAACGCTTTGTCAGGCCGGCTCAGTAATTACTTTAAGCACTGAATTTAACAGCTGAATCTGTTTGCAATTACTAGTTTCTTACCCCAAAAGCACCCGTAGTCCCTTGTTTAAGGATTTCCCACCAAGACAACGATGGTGCTTCTTGTACTACTTCTTGTACTACTTCTTGTACTACTTCTACACATGTATTTATAGCATCGCCGGTACCTTGAACAAAACCTTCTGCGCATGTGAACGGATCATTTGGAATGAAATTTGTATATGAGTGGGTGCATCCGCCGGTGACTGCATCAAGTGTTCCATTGGTGAGTCTGCCAACAATTCCCTCGAAAACGGTAGGTACATCGGGGCAGGTATTAGTTGCTGCTTCTACGCATCCTGAGCCAAGATTAACAAAGCCTTTATAGCAAACGTCAAATGCTGATGGTACTGGTTCAGTTACTGCTGGTGCTGCGTAGATAAATGACATAAGGTAGTCAGTGGGAATCAGTGACATAAGGTAGTCAGGTGTAAATCCAAGTGTAAATGCCAAGTACGTTAAACCAGCAATTCCACCTACTGAAAGCGCAGTGTACGCAAGCTTTCTTAGGCCGCTTGTCTTATGAAGCTGCCCACCCGCTGCTAAAATGTTTTGAGCTTTTGCTGCTTGAGCAAGAGCTTTACAGTTTGGCGTATTGCGTGCATTAACAGGCGCCTGTGCAGTCAAAAAACCTGCCATAAGGGTAACAATAATAAACTTTTTCATACGAAACCTCCAAAAACGATATGGTTAAACATTTCTTAACAAAAAGCACCTTTGAGAAAACCATATTCTTCCAGGTACATGTTTTTACTCTACCATTAAAAAAAATACAGTGCAAATGGGCATTGTTTGCACTGATTACCCTATTTTTTCTATATATGTAATTATTGCAAATAGTTTCAGAATGAAAACATTGATCAAAATAAAGCAAAGAGAGGTAAAGTGAAGGCAATGATGGTATAGTAGCTTTGCTTGATCAAGAGCATAAGATTCAAAAGTACCACCTCAAGAGGAGAGCGTGACTGTGGAAGAATTAACCTTAAAATCTGGACGATCTGTACTGAGCGATAGACGTATCCAAAAAATGAAGCATATTTTCTATGGGTTTCTAGTCTGCGTATTTATTATTTCCCTCAGGCTTTTTTACTTACAGGTAGAAAATAGTACTTTTTTGCGTCGGATGGGTGAGAATAACTTTTTACGAACCGAAGTTGTTCCGCCATTACGCGGCAGCTTTTTGGATTGTAATGACATTCTGCTGGCTGCTAACCGCCCTGTTTTTGATCTATACTGGCAGGGAAAGGGTTCATCTCCTTTGCAGCCTTATCACTATGAGCTTTTACGTAAGGTAGGTTTTATTGCGGGTACAGACCTCCTCAGGCCTGAGGTAATTCAATCAATTCATTACGCTGAGCAGAATATGCGCCGTGTTGTGCTTGCTCGGGATATCTCTTTTGAGGCGCTGTGCCAGATGAGTGAGCAATGCCCCTATGTTTCAAATATCTTTGTTGAAAATAGGTTTAAGCGGGTGTATCCCTTTAAATCGTTTGCAAGCCACGTGCTCGGCTATCTGAGCCGAATTGAAAATTGTGGTAAATCTGGCCTTGAGTTGCTCTTTGAAGAACAGCTGCAGGGTGAGTCGGGCCATGTAACAAGGGTCACTAACTCTCGGGGCAAACCCCTTGCATGCAAAGAATTTAAGCATGCCAAAGCAGGAGACAATATTCAATTGACTATCGACTTTCAGCTTCAGCAGCTGGCAGAAACCCTCCTTGAACCACAACAAGCAGGATGTGTCGTGATAGCAGATCCAGAGACTGGTGCTGTTCGGGCTATGGCTTCATTTCCAGCATTTGACCCCAATTTTTTTCTGAGCTCTATTACTCCTGCCCGTTGGCAAGAGGAAATGGTTACCAATAACCCGCTGCTTAACCGCGTTTGCTCAGCAGAATATCCTCCCGCATCGGTCTTTAAAATAGTAACTTTTGCAGCAGGGCTTGAAGAAGGGCTCATCCAAGAATCTTCAGAGGTCATTTGCAACGGATACGTTAACTTTTACGGGAGAAACTATTATTGTATCCGTCACTCTGGCCATGGACGGTTGTGTATGAAAGATGCTTTTGCAAAGTCGTGTAATATCCAGTGCTTCGAAATTGCAAAGAAAATAAAGATCGACAAGCTGGCATCATATGCCGCTTGCTTTGGTCTTGGGCAAAAGACCAATTTCCTGCTTCCCGAAAAGAGTGGCCTTGTTCCCACAACGTCGTGGAAAAAAATGGCCAAGGGGGAGTCTTGGTGGCGGGGTGAAACACTTTCGGCAAGCATTGGTCAGAGCTATCTGTTAGCAACCCCTCTGCAAATTTCTCGATTGGTTAACTCAATTTGTACCGGTTACCTGGTTAAACCGCGCCTTATTGAAGCTGAGCCTGTTGAGCGGGAAAAATTGCGCTTGGCTGAGTCGACCCGTACTTTTTTACGTGAATCGATGAAAGAAGCCGTTGATTCGGGAACTGGGTGGCGACTGCGATCACTCAAAAATTTTGATACCTACGTCAAAACTGGAACCGCTCAGACTTGTGCGTTGTCTCGTCAGGTAACCTCAGCACGACAGCTTGAACATGCTTGGTTGATTAGCTTCTTTTCTTACAAAGGAGGCAAGCCGCTTTCATTGGTCATTTTAATTGAAAACGTTGGGTCATCAGCACCTGCAATTGTTGCAACCAAAAAATTTTTGCAAGGGTATGAGCGCATTATGGAGCAACGTGCTGCGCAGGCTCCCTGATCAGAAATTGTGTTTTGTGCTATGCTTGCCTGCATAATGTAATTTTTAAATTCCCAGACAATTGTAAAGAAACTATGAAAGCTGCTTTTTTTGATCGCGATGGAACGCTTATTAAAGATGTTCACTACCTCAGTGCATTACACCAAATTCAATTAATAGAGCAAGCGGTTGCTTTTGCCGCTGTGTGCCAAGCAAAAGGTTACACATTGTTTGTGGTGACTAACCAGTCAGGTATTGCTCGGGGCCACATTTCAGCTCAATTTGTTGAGCAAACACATGAGGTTCTGTATCATCGATTGCAGCAGCGGGGTGTTGTGATTAAGCAATTTTATTATTGTCCTCATCACCCAACCGATGCGGTTATTCCCGAATTGCTGATTGCTTGCAATTGTCGTAAGCCTGGTCCTGGGATGTTACTAAAAGCTGCTCAAGAGCATGGAATTAATTTACAAGCCTCACTCATGTTTGGTGATAAGCAGCTTGATGTTGATGCGGGACAAGCAGCCGGGTGTAATGCGTTTATCATCGACCAGGTTCTTGAAAAATCACCAGGGTGGTGGGACGAAAAAGTTTTTGTAACTAAAAAAAATTAAAAAAATATCAAATAGCCCAGGAGAAAACCATGGAAGAGCAGCACAAAGAAATGTTTACCGGTAATATTTTATTGTTTTATATCTTTGATGTTGGTGATGATGTTGATTTAGATCTTATTAAAAACAAGGGATTGCTCCAGCCATGCGTGGTTCCGCTTTCTTCTTATTTTAAAAATTATCATTTACCACTGTCGTTTAGGCTTCAAGATCAACGTGAAGAATTGCAAGATTATGGTGTCAAAAATGCAAGCTGTATTTCAAGCAAAATACACCACTTTGGTGCACTTTCTTTTTGTTATCGCATACCATTTGAAGATTCATTTGAAGATTTAAAGCTTAAGGTGATCGATATTAAAAAGACCTTTGATGAAAAAAGTGAAATCGATGCCAGAGGAGTTTTTAAAAAGATTTTGCCTGCAGTTAAAAAGCCGCGCTTTTACAATTTAAGAAGCTCTTATTTTGCGGTGCAGATGCATCCGATTAAAGATACCTTGACTCCAGAAGAGTTTAAAGAGCGTTACGGATCAAAGATTGCCTCACTGCTCAAGCTTGAAATTTACAACCTTTCAGATTATCAAAAAGATGAAATTTTAAATTCGACCATTGGTTACTACGGACAAGATCTCATTATTATTGATAGCGAAGGTTCTTTTATTTATGATGATGAATATTTTGAACCGCTTGAATTTTTTGAGTACGCCAACATTCAGAAGCTTGAATTGCAATATTTTGATCGATTGCTTGATCATAAACTTAACTTTTTCTACAATCAAGAAGCGTTTAAAGTTCCTTTTTCAGCGTACTTGCCACTCTGGAATCGTTATGTTGATTTGCCTGTTTTACGTTTGACCAAACTGCGTGTTGATATTTCGGTAATTACCGAACGGCTTGAAAACAGTATCAAACTTGCAGGCGATGCTTATTATTCCAAGCTTTATTCTATGTTGACCGAAAAGCTTTCACTCAAAGGTTGGCGAGATTCGCTTAACCGTAAGCTTGATATTATTCGTGATTTGTACACCGTGTACCAAGATCGGCTTGATACCATTCATGAAGAGATGCTGACATTGGTTATCATTATTTTGATTACCGTTGAAGCATGCTTAGTATTTATGCGGTAATAAGAGTATTTTTATGCCCTTCGTACAAATTCCCAAGTAACACTACCCTTGCAATTGCGACATGGTGGAAACCGATGGCCTTTTGCAAGGGGAATTTCCCGCTGCTCTTCCGATGTGCAGGTGCAATTTTTTAAGCGGTAAACGCCAGACTCTTCACATACTTCACCAATATGAAAAGTATCGCCTCTTTTGAGTTCATTATTCATAATTGAGTCCATTTCTTAATTTTAAATTTTTTTAAGGTTACTCAAACAGGCTATAAAAATTCCAGACTAAGCAGCAAGTGTTTGTATAAACAGCACAACATTCGCTTTCTTGAAATGATCTTTGGAATAATGGTATACCTCTTATGTTAGGGCTATTATCTGCAAATTTTTTATCAAGGGAAAAATGATGAACAAATTTTTAAAGTATTTTTTGATTATTGGTACACTCCTTGTGATTGGATATGGAGCCTATACACTGTATCACGTTGTGATTGAACATGCTGTTTCAAAGATAAAGCAAGGCGCTACAGAAGGTGTAAGTAAGGGGATTGGTAAGGGTCTTGGAAATGTTATTAATCCATTTAAATGGTTATAGTTTTGAGTGCGACATTAAAAGGTTATGATGAAAGATGATTTGCCCATTAAAAATGGGATTGTTATTCCTGCTCATGAGCTTGAGATAACAACAAGTAGAGCTGGTGGGCCAGGAGGCCAGCATGTTAATAAAACGGACTCACGCATTACGGTGCGTTGGAATGTTAAGAATTCATGCGCGTTGACTGATGAACAAAAGGAGCGTGTGCTTGGTAAGCTTGCTTCCCAATTAACAAGTGATGGTGACTTGATTGTTCACAGCAGCGCATCGCGCAGCCAACAACAGAACAAACAAGCAGCTTTTATTCGACTGGCTGAAGAAATTAGGAAAGCGCTTGTTGTACCTAAAAAGCGAATGGCAACGCGTGTTTCAAAAAGCGCGAAAAAAGCTCGCTTAGATTCAAAAACGCGGCATGGTATGATCAAAAAAATGCGCAGTAAAAATATTCACGATGATTAAGAGTAAAAAAAGAGAGTGCCCAATCGAGCGAAAGCTATTGAGCACTCTCTTTTAAATTTAAATATCAAATTTAGAAAAGATAACGAGCTTGGGCCCAAGATCTTTTACCATGTTGATCACGAGATTCGTGGGTATTAATAACTTGGATAATTCCTCGTTTTTCACATCGGCTTATCGCTTTTGCAACTTTTTTGGATTTGCAATCATCAATCCAGAGGATTGTATTTTTATGAGCTAACTGCTTGCAATTTTCAATATCAATTCTGCAGCCGTTATAAGTATGATCTCCATCGATGTAGATAAGATCGAATTTATCTTTTTCTTGAGTGCATAGTTGTGCTACTTCAGGCACTTTTACCTTTGAATCACCCGGAACAAAAATGAAGCGATCTTTATATTTTGCTTGCAAGTATTGAGCTGCATGACTGGTATAAGCATGCATGTTGATGTCAAAAGAAACGAACTTTTCAATATTTTTACATGATTGGAAGAAATTTTCTGCGCTATGCCCGGCATTTAAGCCAATTTCAGCAATCGATTTTATATGAGGATGTTGTGCTAGTTGTTGGCGAAATTGTTCTTGTTGAGCAAGGCTTAGGTACCCTTCATTGATCTTTGAATGAGTTGGAGATAGTGAAAAATTCTTGCTTTGAAGATATTGATCAAGCGTTATTGTGAAATTTGATCCAGGAATATTTGATGGAGTAACGTGTGCAACAGGATCTAATCCGTAAACCAGAGAAGACTGAATTAGTAAGATACTTGTGAAAACTTGAAGTTTCATAAATGTTTTTCCCTTGTAAGATAAAACTTAAAAATAGTTACGCTTAATAAATGAGCTTACATCAACTTTAGGTTATGAGAAGTATCAAAAAAAGAATGGGTGTTCAAGTGATTTTACTCATCTGAACACCCATTGGAAATATGAAAATTAAGTACGACTTATTACTGAAGTTTTATTCAATAAAAGTAAGCGCTTGGCCAACTTTGTTAGCTCGACCAGTTCTGCCAATTCTGTGAATATAATCTTCATGAGTTTGAGGAAGATCGTAATTGATAACATGCGAAACATCGTCGATATCTATTCCTCGAGCAACAACGTCGGTAGCAAGCAGGATTTTGATGTGATTATCTTTGAACATCGCAAGAGCTTTTTTGCGTTGAGCTTGACTCTTATCGCCATGCATTGTAGCAATCTTAAAGCCGCGCTCGCGTAAGTTCTTGGATAGTTTATCGGTTGATCGTTTGGTTCTTACAAAGATGATTACTTTAGTAAACTCAGGCTTAATGAGAAGATCGTGCAACACTTCAATTTTATTTAAAGGATTGACCTTGATGATATCCTGGTTTACGTTTTCAGCGGTTTGTCTTGTCTTGACGCTGATTGAAACTGGATTGCGTAAAAACTGATTCATTAACATCTTAATTTCAGGAGAAATTGTTGCTGAAAAGAAGAGTGAATGACGGTTTTCAGGTAATCTTGAAAGGATATATTTCATATCATTAATGAATCCCATATCAAGCATTGTATCAACTTCGTCAAGAACAATAGAATTGTATTTGGACAGATTTAAATGTCTATTTTGTTCTAAATCTTTTAATCGACCTGGTGTGCCTATGACAAATTCTGGATCTCGTTTTAAAACATTAATTTGAAGATTAATACTTAATCCGCCAATGCAGAGCACCGAAGAAAATCCTGTTCCAGCCTTGAAAAATTCAAGTTCAGCTTGAATTTGAGCAGCTAACTCTCGAGTTGGGGTAATAATCAACACTCGAGAGGTTTTTTTTGTTAAGAGATTATTTACTAGCGGAATCAAGAAAGCAGCTGTTTTACCGGTGCCGGTGTTTGCCGTGCCGATAACGTCTTTACCCTCAAGCAAGAGCGGAATAGTTTGATCTTGAATGGGTGTGGGTGTTGTGTACCCTCGTTTAATGATGTTCTGCTTAACTTGCTCTTCAACAAGAAAATCTGAAAAAGCATGCTTAGGGACATATGCAGCTGATATTACTTGCTCTTCAACTTTTTTTATAAAGTCTGAAGGATTAAATTTTTTAACTGTTTTACCTCTTCCTTGTCCGCCGGTTGGACGAGTTGAAGTGCGGCCTGGGCTGCGGCTTGACCATGTTGTTCTGCTTGTATCGTTATATGCTCGAACAGGTTTTTCGGCAGTTTGCTCTGGTCGGCTTGCTGACCGTTCTGGATTTGAAGGTTTGTCGTTATCACGACGCTGCCCCCAACGTTTTTCAGGAGCACCGCTTGAATCAGGACTACGCTTAGCCCAAGCAGGCTTACCTTCACTGCCAAAAGTTCGAGCAGGTCTGTCGGTTGATCTTTCTGGTCGATTGAACGAACGATTCGGTCTATCAAATGATCGCTCTGGTTTATTAAAAGATCGTTCGGCGTTGTATGGTTTGTCGCCAAATGATTGAGCGCCAAAAGGTCTATCACCCGATGGGCGAGCACTAAAAGGTCTTTCGTTATTACGATGTTGCCCCCAACGTTTTTCAGGAGCGCCGCTTGAATCGAAGTTGCGGTTTGAGCCTTCAGTTCTATGTGCCCAAGCAGGTTTAACTTCACTGCCAAAAGTTCGAGCAGGTCTGTCGTTTGATCTTTCTGGGCGATTGAACGAACGTTCCGGTCTGTCAGATGAACGCTCTGGTCGGTTAAAAGACCTATCAGAGTTGAAAGGCTTATCACCAAAAGTTCGAGCAGGTCTGTTGTTTGAACGTTCTGGCCGATTGAACGAATGCTCTGGTTTATTAAAAGACCGTTCAGAGTTGTATGGTTTGTCGCCAAATGATCGAGCGCCAAAAGGTCTGTCGTTATCACGACGTTGACCCCCGCGTCTTTCAGGAGCTCCACTTGAATCTAAATCACGACTTGGTCTAAATGATTTTCCAGTATCGCGCCTTGAGTCTGAGGCTTTGTGTGACGCATATTTTTTTGTTTGATCTGAAGATGTTTTGTAAGATCTTTTTTGTTCCGGTTTATCGTATTTTGGCATAGGTTCCCGAGGGTAAAATGAGAAATAGTGTTGCGTGTGAGTCCGTTTTATTCGGACAGTCTACGTATGTAAGCGGTTGGTTCTGCCAGACGTAGCTCGTTAGAGCGTAGGCTGGTGTGCCTAATATGGCTTTTAGCTTGTGTTAAAGTTACGGCGGACAGGATCCCTCGTCAGGCTTCCGACTTTGTCGAGGCTTTGATGGGCAAGTTGGATAAAAACGTGACCTAGCGATTAGGAATTGCGAAGTCATGAGCAAGCGCAGAGCCTCAAAGTATTCGCCTGAGCTATAGGTACCCCTATCGTTAATTATATAGGTTTTAGGAGTTAAGGTGAAGTGCTTTTCTATAAGGATGGTGCGCCTGGCAGGAGTCGAACCTGCAACCAACGGATTCGAAGTCCGGTACTCTATCCAATTGAGCTACAGGCGCATAAAATTTAAAATTTCAGATTATGCTCCTATTTTTACCATAAAAATCTGTAAAGATCCAGCTAAACGTTCAATTCAAAGTATTTTTTCATACTTTCCAGAAAGTTTATTTAGTTGTTGCGGTTGAGCGAAAACTTTGCAAGTTTTTCTGAGCTTTTCAGGTTTTTACCTTCTAAATCAGGTTTTCTTCCAAGATGATCTTGCGCATCAGGATTTGCTCCCTGTTCTAACAAGTAATCAATAACGTTTTGATGATTACCAAGAAGGGCCCAATGAAGTGCTGTTTGTCCCCATGAATCGGTGAGATTAATATTTGCCTGCAATCCAATGAGTGTTTTTACCGTATCCAAGTGTTCATGATATGCAGCAAGGTGAAGCGGCGATAATCCGTCGCGTGTGCTATCGACCTGATACTGACCACTTTCAATGTGTGCGCAAACATAATCAGAGCACCCATTTTCAGCAGCCCAATGAAGTGGTGTGTTGTGAAATTCTTCAGGAAGAGCGAGTAATTCTTTTGATGTAAAAATATTGAGATATTTTTCAGGATAATTGTTCTCAAGAGCATAATGTTGTGGTGTAATACCATAGCAATTTCGTACATTGAGTGGTAAATTTTTGCGATTAAGCAGATTAGCTAGATAGCTGAGATTTTTATAATGTTTATTGTTGTTAGCAATAGGTTTTTTTAAGAGATTATGCAGCGCTGTATCACCATATTTATCTTGAGCATTGAGATTTTTCGTTTTGTTCATAATAAGTTTAAAGGTACCTTCAACTTCATACGGTGAAATTATATGTGCTGGGAGTTCTCCATTATGGTTCGGCGTATTAACAAAATTATTATTAATTTTATTAATGAGATGTTTAATTACCGATGCAGTGATTGTAAGTTTATATGAAAAAGCATGATGGAGCATGTTATTTCCTTGATAATCAACAATATTTGGATCAGCGCCTTGCTGGATAAGGAAATCAATAATTTCAATGTTATTTGATTGAATCGCAAAGAAGAGCGGCGTTTTACCAATCTTATTTTTTGCATTGATAGTGACGTCTTTGTTTGCATCAAGAAGTTTTTTTATAATATCGATGTCTTTATTTTGAACTGCATAGTGAAGTGGAAGATTGCCTTGAGCATCGGCAATAGTCACATCAGCTTGTCTTTCAAGGAGTAGATATAATGCTCGATCTGATTTGTCAGAAGCAAGAGCTGAGATCATATGCAGCAGAGTTTGACCTGTTTGAGCGTTTTGGATATTTACATTTTGTAAGAGCTTGAGCAAATGAGTATAGAGACCCGAGGTTTGAGTTGCGGCTATGTGGAAAGGCGTATCTCCTTTATGGTTCGTTATTTCCAAGCTTGCTTTGTATGCAATGAGCAGCTCTGCAATTTCTTTACTTGATTTTCTATATGGTGTCTTAAACAGTTTATGAAGAGGCGTGTCGCCATCAGCATCTTGCAGGTTTGGATTTGCTTTTTCTTTCAAAAGTTCTTCGATGTAGGCGGGTAGTTGCTCCGTAACTGCTTTATGAAGGATTGTCAATTTGATTATCGGATATTGTTTATTAATATCGTTGCCTTGTGCTAAAAATGCTTTGAGTTTTTTCAATGATTTGAAAATAGGAGCATCTTCTAAAACGATGGATGGTATTACCCTTGGGGCAATCGTCTTATTAGTTTGTGATCCATTTATATGAGCTTGTGTTGATGTAATATTTGTCAGTGTAGCAATAATTTGTTTAGTCTGGTCATCATCCGATTTCTTAGTAATGTTGATGATAATGAATGTGAGTTCTGGGTCTTGACGTAAAATATTTTGAACTTTTTTAATCCAATTTAAAATGAGACCCTTCTTAAAAGCATACTCTGCCCAGCTCTGTGCACAAGCATCAAATTTTAGGCAATTATTATCAATATCATAGCCGTCATCGTGTTTCTCACACCCACCTTTTCCTGGATCTTGATTAAGAAGATGGTAACGACGAGCATGCTCAAGTTCGTGAATGAGTACTGGAACTTTACCAAGAGTTGGCTGATACATTGTTTGAAAAGCGCTATCGTTTTGAATTTCTGAAATCAAATTTTTTTCAGAATCGAAATATCTTATTTTTTCCAAAAGCGTAATCATGTCGATAAAATTGATATTTTCATGATTTAAAGTGATTTGGTTTTTGTTTTGTTGGTAGAAGCCTAGTGTATTTTTCTTGAGGTTGTTTGAAAAAAAGCAGGAAATTGACTTACTGCCGTTATTAATAAGCTGAGGAACTGATAGGGATAGATATTCAGAGCAAAAAAGAGTGTTCACGCAGTCTAGGAGTGCAATCAGTTTGTTTGCTTCAACAGAATTTGTTTGTATGCTTGGGGAATCTTGTTGACTTTGTTGTAGGAGAGATGGAATTACCTTGGCCGTCAAATTGTCTATGAATACTTGTGCAAGAACTTCAGGATGATAGAAATAATTATGAGGGTTCATTTTTCTACTAATCCAACTCATAACAATAGTTTTAAATAATCCTTGATGTATTCCATTCAGCGCTGAGTCTGGCCTGGTGATTTGACTTATCTTCTGTTGCCCCCATGTGTTTATTACTTCTCTGCGTGATAATGCTCTTGCTTGATCGATGCTTGCAAGGTTTCGTGTGATGTTGTCTTGAAATTTGGTTTTCAGACCAGCTAAAGCAGCTATTTTTTCATTTGTGGTTGGTAAAGAAAACAGGCTATTAATATCTGCTAGATATTCAGCATAAAGGTTACATTGAATAGTTTGAAAATATTTTTCATCCGCATTGAGGAGCTCTTTATGTATTTCTTGGAGGTATTCGCCAAAACTCATTGATGAGTGATTTGTATTTCTATAAAAATCAAAAAATTTTGATTCTAAAATATTGGATTGCCAAATTCCATTTTTTAGAAAGAGGCTCAGAGCTGTATCAAAAATTTCTTGATCCTTTATGCTGGGCGTTAGTTGGAACAGAGAACATCGGCTGAAAAAGTGAGTGAAATTATTTTTTAGAAATGATTCATCTGAGCTTTTATTTCCTTGTTCTAAAAGGATTTGCTCATTAATTGCTTTTTCTAATCCTTGCGCATAAAAAATATCTAAGAAAATTTCACGAATTTTATTCCTTGGAATCATGAGTTGCAATTTTGTTCTGCTTTGTACCGGTTCATATGTTCCAGGAGCAAAGTCGATGATATAGCCATTTCCAAGCTGTTTAATAAAACTTGGGGGGAGAAGGTTTTGCTCAGTGGCAAATATATCGAGTGGGCAGAATGGAATTCCTGCTGTAGTAATAAAACTAGAAAGATACTGTTGAGCCCTTTTGAAAACACGTATTATAGGCTTGCTATTGCAATTAACAAAAGTATCAAGAATTTCTTTTGAAGAATCTTTATTAAGTTCAATAGATTCATTATTGGTGTGAAGCATAATTTTGAAAGGAATTCCATCGGTGAGATGTGCGGTGGTGCTTCCTATGTAGTTGTGTAAAAAATCAATTGTACTTGCAAGCGTCATCTCAGTGGCAACACTCGATTCTTCTTGGAGCGTTATGGTAATAGAAGTTCCATGAAAGTCTGGTTGAATTAATGATGAAACATCCGAACAGGTTAATGCAAGGTCTTTAACCAATTCTGATCCTTGAGATCTGACAGGTTCAATTTTGAGTAAATAACATAAATTTGGATTTTTGGTTGTACGTGTTAAAACATGAACAACTTGAGCCTTTTGATACATTTTAAATGAGCCATTACCCATTTCGCCAATTGCTCCTGCCGCCGCCGATTTTTCACTTAAGTCTGGAAGGATGAAATTGGTTAGAAGTGTACGAAGACTTGGGAATCCGGCATTGTCGTGTATCGTAAGCTTAATTGCTTCATGATCCTTGATATTTGTTTGTTGTCGTTCAAGTCTTATATCAATGGTTGCAAGCTTATCTGTTTGAGCATCGGTTAGGATGTTGAGGTTGTTATAAAATTCGCGTGATGCGTCAATCGAATTTTGCAATGCTTCAATTACTGTTGCATCAATATAATTTCGTTCACTACCAGCTTCGGAGCACTGTTCAATTTTTTTAAGTTCTTTTCTAGGAGACGATTGTATTTGCTTGATGATTGTTTCTATATCTTGTTGGTCAAGTGCTTCTGAGAAATTATTATTTTGGCAATGCGTTTCAAAAAGTTGAGAAAGAAGGAAGGTCTTTTCTTGAGGAATCTTGTTTTCCTGCTTTGTAAGTTCCGGTGGTAATGTTGAAAAGCTTTCAAGAATATCCGCTTGTCCTTGCATAAGCTTTTCAAAAATTCGTTCAATGCTTTTAGATGCTTGTTCCTGAGCTGCAAATGAGAGAATGTTTTGAATTTTTTCATGGTTAATGAGTTGAAGTTTTGCATAAAACTTTTTTATCGTTATAGGTTCAATTTTTTCCTGAATATAATAATGAATAACCGATTTGAGTGTTTCCAGACCGGCAGGAGTTAGGACATGCTTAAAAAGGGTTTCAGGTAAATTAATAAGTATTGTGGTTATAAATGCAAGCTCTTCGGGGCCTTTAACCGTATCAATAATCGTTTTAATGAGTTCTCGAGCTTGAGCATTGTAATTTGTTTTTGCTGCAAGAGCTCCTAGAAAAAACAATGGTGTTCCGCCAAGTGAACTGGGAATATGAAGCTGATATGATGATAAAAGGCGATCTCTATTGGATGAGCTTATTTTTTCAAGAAAATCTTTTTTTTGAAGCTGCATTATATTGTGTAAATATATTTTTTCTTCTGGGTCGAGCATGCAAATAAGTGGTGCAATCATGCCACAATAATGTGTAGTAACCCCATTAAAAGTACAGGAAATTTTTGTATCGCCAGCGCCGTAGGTGTAAGGAAGGCTTTGAGGGCCAAAATTAAATAAATTTCTGTATCCACCTAAATGAGTCCCATGAAGTGATTGAATCTCTTGATGTATTTCTGGAGAAATATTAAGTGTTGTTAGGATAAGTTGGAACATATTGAAACTCAGTGAATCTTGCATCAGTCTGGTTGTAATTGCCTGTCTATTAGGGACAAGCGACGTCAAAGGGGCTGTTACATTTTCAGTCCATGAATAGGCAAATTGGTTTGAGCCTGAAAGTGTACCGGGTGAGAGTTTGAATTGTTCAAATAAAAGATGATATTGACTGCAAAAAGAGTTAAATATTTGCTGCTGTTCTGCAGTGAGTGTTTGCATACGTGAAGATTTAATCTCGGCTGTTGCTTGATATCGTCGTTCAGGAAGTGAACATAATAATCTATTGATGAGTTCAGCTTCACTTTTTGCTTCAGTAAAAATACTTTCTGGGATAAAAATGCATGTTCGTAGTCCAAGATGAGAAGCTTGCGTAAGATTCGAAGCGCAAAAAACATATAAACCAAAGATAAGTTCGCCAGCAGCTCCCCTTTGTTTAAGTAATTTTAGGGGATTTCTTGAAGGTGTTGCAAGGCGCTCGCGCCCAAGCTTCATGAGATGTTCTTCAAGTGGTTCATAATTATTATAAACAAGAGCTGGATGAACTGGAATAATCGTAATACCGTCATTAGCATGTTTAAATAACTTGTTGTAAAGCGGGACAAATTCCAGCGGAGCAGCAAATGTTCGTTCAGATTTTAACGCCTGGTTTAATTGATCTTGGAGATATTTAGAAAATTTTCCCTTTATGTGGGTAGATGAAGATTCTTTTTCCCAGACATCAAGTGCTTGATAGAGGGCATAAAGTACTTGGTTATCCTTGTTTTTTCCAGATATGACTTCTTGAATAGTAGCAAGAATCATTTTTTTTATAAAAACTTCTTCATCGCTTAAACCATCATTGCTTATAGTAATTTCATTGAGAGCTAAGGTTGTACTTGTCCACTTGGGTAATTCGATAAAGAGATCTTGTAATTGGTTTTGATCATTGAATAAGGGTATTGGAAGCTTTTTGCAGATGATAGTAACACCATTAGCTGTCATAAAAAAATGTGAAGAATGATGCAATGCTTGAGCTCGTTTGGGTATAGGGATTATTGAATCAATTTTTTTTATTGGAGGATTTTTAAGTGACTGGCTCGGAATTAAGAGATCTTGTAAGGCTGTCCAAAGTGGCATTCCTCTGCCGCTATCGTGTACTGTGATCTTATGAGGTGAGAGTGAGACTTGAATTGGAGCTTGGTTAGAATTATTTGAAAGTCCTATGTTGATCAGGAAGTTGCTTTTCTCCAATCCATAAACGTCTTCAGTTTTTAAAATAATTGGTACATGAGTATAAAAGCGAAGTGATTTACAAGATGAGATTGTAAGTTTGCTCAGAAAGGAATCGGAAATTAGGTTACCCAGAGCAGGTTTTATGCACACCGTTGTCCCTGTGCCTGTGCAATTTGTATTCTGTGTATAATTAAAAGTAACATTAATTGATTGTTCTTTATTTCCATTTTCAACTTTTTCGAAGAGCATAGAGTAATTTTGTAATTGTCCGTTGATATCATAATACGAAGTTTTTACTTCTATCGTTGCATTCCATGCTAAGGTATTAAAAATAGAGAAAAATCCTAAGCCACGTTTTCCAATAGCATGTAATGGATCTAGGCAGGCATCGCACGCATTAGTAATAATTTCTGTTAAAAAGCGTGTTTCATCTGGGGAAATGCGTGAGGTTGCATTTCGTATCCATTTTTGAGCAAGTGCATGACGGGTTGGGTTTTGTGTGTGGTATGTTGCAGGATTGTTAAGATAATTAAGCAATTCACGCGCTTGTTCTTCTTGGTCATTACTTGCAAGATGTGCTTCAATGATAGCGGTAAGGGAAAAAGTCGTACGGACATTTTTAAGAGATTCTTCAAGGTGCTGTGTACAACTCTTAGAGCGTAAAGGTTCAAGAGCATTACTTGATGCTTGAAGCCCAGATTCAGACAATGTACGTTTTTTATTCTCTTTTTCATGAATGATATTTTGATTTGCATCAGGTTTCATACCGGTCAAAGAGGCCATGCACTGAATCGCGAGTATAAAAATAAAAATATGCTTAAGCTTCATAGAAACCTCCATTTCTCGTTGCATCACACTGAATCATAAATTACAGATATAGATAAAATTATATAATAATTCATATCTGAAAATAATTCAAATGCACCAAGAAAACAGCTAAAAAGGAGCAAAAAGGGGGTTTTAAGCTCTTTCAATTCGCTTTATTTGGAAATTTGAGGAGGGTTAAGAGACCCTAAAAAAGTCTATTTTTGCTTGATCGGTAAGCCAACAAAACTTTATTGCTTTGAAATCGACCATAGGGCGAACGTAAATGGTGTGATACAGCGCCTGCTCTTGCAGCGCATGGCGAGCAACTTGTCCAAGGCAAAAACCTTCAGGAAAGACCAGCCCCTGTCCACTTGAAAGAACTAAATCATCATCAGAAATTGGGAGTAGATGACTTACATAAATAAGTTCACACTCATCAAGCTTATTGAGCCCTTTAACGATCCCGTTAGCATTAGTAGTATTGGTATAGGCGGCAACTTTGCAATGCTTGTCGGTAATGAGCATTACTTTGCTGTACCAAGGATAAACTTCGGTTACTCGACCAAGAATTTGAAACTTGTATAAAGCAACCATGTCTTTGGTAACGCCGTGGCTTGAGCCTTGATTGATGTAGTAATAATGCTCATCATCGTCAAGGTGCTGAATTAGTACTTTGGCAAAAAGCTTATTTTCAAGATCATATCGCTGTAAAAAATCGATTAATTCTTTGCTGCCCTCATAATAATGAGCAGCTGCTACTTGCGCAGTCAGTGCTCCTTGGAGCGTATCGCATTGTGCCTGCAATTCCTGGCACTGCTGACGCAGTGCAGCGTGTGATTGAAAGAAATCTGTACATGAATTGGTTGTTGCTTGTACAACGTTGCCAATCCAGAGCACTGGATATGTAGCATACGAAATTGCATCTTCAAGCATCCCGTGCT
This sequence comes from Candidatus Dependentiae bacterium, assembly GCA_018266175.1. NCBI lineage: Bacteria > Candidatus Babelota bacterium. Next base: position 343,829 of record JAFEAY010000003.1, on the reverse strand, counting down.
TAAAAAATAAAACACGGTGTGCAACAAAAAAAAGTCCAGTTGCAAGGCAACAAAAAATGAGTATTTTTCTAAGTATTTTCATTGGTGTTGAGCTTTATTTTCCTTGAAGTGTTAGACCTGGTTGCATTCAGCTTGAGAGCTTTTTGAAGCTGTTGGCAAGAGATCAGGATTATTTACAGGGGTATTCTCCTGAACAATCATATCAAGCATCACGCGCATTTCAGCTTCATTTTGTGTTCGCAAAAGCTTGGCGCGCCATTCCGATGCTCCTTGTACGGTTCGAATATATTGAGGTATTTGCTTTTTGAAATGAGAAAATCCTCGTGAACCGTAATGCTCCATATTCAAATCAAGATGTCGTATGCAGTAATCAAGTGAAGTTTTGGTATCAACGCTAAAGACTTTGCCCGCAGCAGCATCGGTCATCTCGCGCATTTTCCATGGAGCGCCCCAGAGTGCCCGACCAATCATAAAGCCATCAACGCCGGTCATGGCATAGACTTTTTCAGCTTGCTCAAATCGATTGATATTACCGGAAAAAATTAATGGAATGTTAACTGCTGCTTTAACTTTTGCGGTCAGATCATAATCCAACCGAGAAGCAAAACCCTCAGGCTGCGTTCGAGGGTGAATAATCAGCCCGTCAACCCCCAAATCTTGCGCAAGCTTAGCAATATCAACAGCATTCCGTTCTTTGAATCCAGCCCGAATTTTGATAGTAAAAGGTAGGCGTCCATTAATCGCTTTGATGAATTGCTTAATAAGCAAGGTAAGACGATCTTTATCTGCCATGAGTGCAGAGCCGGACCCCGATTTAATAACCGCAGGGGCAGGGCATCCGCAGTTCAGATTGATCATCACAAAGCCCTTGGCAATAACCTTCTCTACCGCTTCATCAATCAAATCAAGTCGGTTAGCAGAAAACTGAAAAGCCAGCGGCTGTTCAACCTGCTGGTAGCGTAGTGAAGGCTCGCCGCGCTCGTAGCATACGCATGACACATGGCGCATTTCCGTGAACATCAGCTCTGTGACCGAAAAGTCACGAATGAGCCGTCGGAGCGGCGAATCGGTAATACCGTCAAGCGGTGCTACCATAAAACGAGGAACTTCGAGTGAACCAAAACGAATTTTTTCAAACCAAAAACTATTACTCATATTACTCAAAGCCACCTGGAAAACGTAAATGATAATCTGTACTCTGTTCAAACGCGTAAGCAACTTTGTAAAGGAGTTGCTCAGAAAGTCGAGGTCCAAGAAGTTGGAACCCAATTGGTAAATTTTCTTGTGAAAAACCACAGGGAATTGAAATAGCCGGTGTGCCAATAATACAATTTGCTGTGCTGTAATAATCATTCATGTACATAGCAATTGGGTCATTGACTAACTCCCCAATTTTAAATGGCAAGTTAGCGGTTGTTGGGCTGACCAAAAGGTCGACATCGTTAAATGCTGCTTCAAATTCTGCACGAACCATGGCACGAACTAACTGCGCTTTGTTGTAATACTGATCTTGGTGTCCAGCAGAAAGAACATAGTTGCCAACCAAAATGCGGCGTTTAACTTCAATTCCAAATCCCTCTTGGCGGGTATTGAGGTACATATCTAATAAATTTTCCATATGTTCAGAGCGAGCACCGTAAAGCGTGCCATCAAAACGAGAAAGATTTGATGCTGCCTCAGCTCGGCTGATAATAAAATACAGTGCAATGCCATATTTAAAGTGAGGCAAATTTATTGATTTAACGGTAGCGCCAAGCTTTTTGAGCTGCTCAAGTGCACCATTAAATGAAGTTCTTATTTGCGGATCAAGGCCATCAGTTTGGACCCCATCATTAATAATACCAATTTTGAGTCCTGTAGGTAATTTACCATCAAGCTCTTTGGTGTAATCCTGTGCTTCTTGTTGGACCGAAGTTGAGTCGAGTGGATCAAAACCTGAAAGAGCGCTCATAACCAAAGCATTATCGTAGACGGTTTTAGTCAGTGGGCCAACCTGGTCGGTTGATGATGCAAAGGCGATAACGCCATAGCGTGAATTATGCCCGTGCGTTGGGTACATGCCTACCAAGCTACAATACGCTGCAGGATGGCGAACCGAGCCACCGGTTTCTGTGCCAAGTGCAAAAGGAACTAATCCTGCAGCAACTGCAGCTGCAGGCCCCGAGCTTGAACCGCCCGGAACTCGCCCCTGCTGCCAAGGGTTGTGTGTTGGCCCATAGGCTGAAAAATCGCCTGAGCTGCCCATTGCAAATTCATCCATGTTGCCTGAGCCAAGAGAAACAGCACCTGCTTGCTTGATACGTGCGGTTACTGTTGCATCATAGGGAGCTTTATAGTTTTGTAAAATTTTTGAACCAGCATTGGTGATGCGGTCTTTTTGGCTGATATTACTTTTGATAATACACGGAATGCCACCAAGAGTCCCATGAACGGTTTTGTCATTCGGAAGCTCTGGGTTATCAAAAATCTCAAGCGCAGCATTAAGTTTTGGATTGTATTGGTTGAGGCGTTCTTGGTAAAAAGCAGAAACTTCAGCAACCGAAACTTCTTTACGTGCAAGCTTTTCTTTAATTTCTTTGATAGTTAAAAATGAGTTCATGAATCTTATTTTTCTTCTAAAATTTGTGGCACACCAAAATAGTTTTCAATACGCTGTGGAGCACGTGCAAGGAGCGGCTCTGGGTCGGTTGAACGTGCAATATCATCACGCAATACATTAACATTTCTTATCGGCTCGGTTTGTGCACAAACCTGTGCCGTTGCAAGCTGTTCAACGTATTGTAAAATTGCGGTGATTTGATCAACAAAAACAGGGATCTCTTGTTCATCCAGCTTGAGCGATGAAAGGTGTGCAATTTTGAGTAATTCTTCTTTGGTAAAGGTAGCCACTAAATCTCCATAATAAAATTAAATCTCAGTTCTTTGCCAGCCACGATTCTTAATTCTTATCAAGAAAATAATGCCCATAATGCCAGTTGCTACGTAATATGAGCCATAAATGAGAAAGAATTTAAGCGATTGATAGGTGTCTGGAACAAATGACAAGCAATATGAGATTGGTATGAAAAAAAACGTTACTGCAAGAACTCTTCCCCACATGACGGTCTTAACATCACCAGCCCCACGTAAAGCCCCGGCCAGAACAAGTTGTGTGAAATCAAAGATAACCAAAATACTGACAATTTGCAAAGCCAGGGAGGCGAATCCGGTAAATTTACCTTTTGAGTCAAAAAGACCGATAAAAAATGGAGCGTAAACACACATAACCAGGAGCGAAGCGGTTGTGAGCACCGAGGTCAGTAAAAGGACCTTCTTGATATTGGCCATTGCTCCTTCATTATCCCGCTCTCCAAGGCGGTTACTTACCAAAAAGGTGATAATTTGAGCAAAGGCGATTGCAGGTAAAAAGGCAAACCGTTCAAGATCTTTAACCACCATATAGGTGGCGATACAGGTTTTACCCATAGGGGCGATAAGTTTTGAGAGCCAGACGTAGGAAATCGAAAGAGCTGTTTTATCAATCATAATTGGCCAGCTCAAGCTGAGCAAGTGCATCGCTTTACCGGGTCTGAATACCGAAAAAAAAGCTTGAGAGAAATATTTTTTATAGTCAGGGTTGAGCAAGATGTAAGCGACCGAAAGCACATTTACCACGCTGTACTGAATAATAGTCGCAAGAGCTGAACCCTGAATCCCCAAGCGAGGAAAGCCAAGATTCCCCAGAATGAGTGCGTAATCAAATAAAATAAAGATAGCAATACCGATGCAATGAATGATCATTGGAACACGGGTATTTTTGACTGCTTTCATAAAGGCTAAAAGTGCCAGTGATGAAAAAACAAGCAGCAAGCCAAATGACCGAAGGCGTAAGAAAGGGGTGCCAACGGCAATCATTTTGGTTGGTACACCAAGCCACCAAAAGATGAGTGGGGCGCTAAAAAATATCAGTGCAAATTGTGAAAATCCAATAAAGAATGTTGTCCAAAAAGTATCGCCTAAGCCTTTGCCACATTCGTCATATTCGTGTGCGCCGTTGTAGCGTCCCATAATTGCAATTGCTGCAACGGGAATAGCTTCAGCAAGTTTGATGAGCGAATGTAAAAAATTATTGGCCATACCAAGGGCGCCAAATGTTGAAAGAGAACCGAGTTTATCAACAAGGTAGGAATCAATCATTGGCGTGAGTGAAAAGAGAATGGTCGAAGAGATAATCTCCGGCAGCCAGTAGAGAATTATGTCTTTACATGAGTCACCACGGCGCATCATGGTACGAAAGCTTTCCCGGATTTTCATGGGCATGCCTTTACGAGTATGCGCAGCTCTTGCTGCATAGATTGATTGGTTTGAAAACAACGTATCAAGAATGTAATTGAAAATGGCCTGATTTGCAAATTTGCGACACTGCGCAACTCTGTTTTTGCGAACAAAGCTCTGTTGCTCAAACAACACAGCTTTGTTCGTGTTATAGATTTATATTTCAATTTTTTTAATCAAATTTCGAAGCAGAAAAAACATCTTCTTGAGCAGCGGGCTTTTGAGCTGTTGCACGTTTTTCAAAAGCTTTTTGCTCGGCTTCCATTCTCTTTTGCATCGCAGGCGTCATTGTTTTTAGTTCCTGTGTTTCAAATGCTTTCTGAGCAGCTTCCATTTTTCTTTTCATAGCAGGGCTTAATTCAAGGGTTTCTTGAGTCTTAGTTTCAACTGGCTTAGTTGTAGGACTTGCGTCAGATGATTCTGTTGGTTTTTTCAAAATACCTTTTACGGGTACTGCTTCTGGATCGTATACTTTCTTAGGTTTATTATCTGATGTTTCAATAACTTCGTTGAATGTTACTGATTTTTTTGGACCAGTAGTTTTTTTTAACGATTCAGCTTCTTGAGGCGCTAGCCGTTCTTCTAATTTTATTTCGGCAAGCTTTGCTTTTGCTTCAGCGCGCTGAATTTCTTTTTTTGCAGTCTTGATATTCGTTTCATCGCCTGATTTTTCTACCATGGCATACTCTTTTTTGCGCTCATTGATTTTTTGTCTAAGCTGTTCTATTTCGGCTTTGTGTTCATCTGGGGTAAGTTTTGCAATACGTTCATTCTCTCGAGCTTCTCTTATGCTTTTATTGATTCCCATAATTTCTTTTTCATGCTGAGCGATTATTTTTTTTGATTCAATTTTTTCTTCAGGAGAAAGGTCTTTGCTTCGTTCTGCCTGAATTTTTGAACCTAGTTCCTGAACGCGTGATTCTTTTTCACTGATTAATCGTTGTTTGCTTTCAGTAGTACTTTGCTGGGGTTTACTTTCTATTGCTCTATCCAGTCGAGATCTTCGAGCTTCTTGGTCTTTGAGTTCTGCTTGTGTATTGAGCTTCATTGCTTCTTGCGCTTGTTTTATTGAATTTTTAAGCTGTACATCTTGTGTTTGTTGAGCCTGTGCATCACGTATCATCTTTGCATCTTCAGGTTTCATTCTGCTGAGGGTATCATCGGTCGTTTTTCTAAACCCTGTTGGACTACTTATTTCTATTTCTTTAGTTGCCTCTCGACTACTTTTGCTTTCTCTACTGCCACTACGGCTGCTACTTCTTGAAGACTCTCCTGGAAATAGTTCTCCAAGAGTTCTATTAAGCTCTTGTGGCGTTTGGCGTGATGAGGATCTTGAATCTGAGCCTCGACTCGGTGTTGGCCGAGTACTTGAATCTTCTCGACTTGGTCTGGAGTCTTCTTTTTTGCTGCTTCCACTAAAAAAGTTGGTTATTCGCTTCATGCCATATGTTTTTTGAGCACTTACAAGTGCAGTGAGTGCTACAAGTACTGTTATAATTTTTCTGTGATTTTTCATTCTCGGGTCCTTCCAAAAAAACTTTTATTCAACTACGACTATTCCAAGCCTAAGTGCTCGATGAAAGATCGTGCAATGATTTAAATAAGCGGTTTGTCTTATGGGCTTGGTGTGTAAATTTGCATGAGCAGATCGAGTGCTTAATTGCTTTTGTATTTTTATCTTGAGTACACTTTTCAAGAAGTTATTCGTGAATCGATTTTTATGAAAGGGGAATCTTTATGAAAAAAGTGGTGATATTTTTTGTTGGAATAAGCCTGTTGGTCGGTAGTTTGTGCGCAGTCCAGAGCCTACAAAAAGATATTAACGTTTTAAAAAAGGCCATTCGAGAAGTTAAAGCAATTCAAGCACAAGGGCAGAATAAAAAAGAAGTTCTTGCTTGTGCAGCTAAGCAATGTTCAATCGCCGCTTTGTGCTCTAAAATCCCCTCTCGAGCTATTAAAGAAATAAGAACCGAAATTTTGCGCGTGCCTAAAACAGAATCGTTTGACGATTGGAATCTTGCAGAGTCGTTGGGACCGATCACTCGATTGAAGGTTTGGTATGGAGACGTCTTAAATCACATACAAGCCGGTTATCAAGAAAAATGGCTTCCAAAGCATTCAAGAACAAGAGATCCATTTCAAAGAAAAATTAAGTTTCCTGAAGGAGACCCTCTGGTGAAAATAAGTGGTGTTTATGGACGTTACTTTGGTGCAATGCATCTTGCACAAGTGGTTTTTACCTTGCGTAGCGGGAAACAATACGGGCCATTTGGTGGAGGTGGCTTTATGACCGATGCTCAGCCATTTACTTTGGGTGGTCACCATCATCATAATCACAGGCAGCATATTGTTGCATTGTGTGGCGGAAGCTTTCGTCATAGCGATGAATCGAAATTTTTGAGTTCGCTTGGTGTTTATATCAAGCGGTCTTGAGTAATAATTATAAAAAAGAGAAAAGGCCCGAACTGTTCGGGCCTTAATAATCAGATACAGTTAAGTCTTAGGTTAGACAGAGTCATCACTGACAACACCCTTGATTGTTACATGTGCGCTTCCGAGGACTTCGACATGTAAGTTGCTGCTTGCACCAAGTGAACCGTTTCCAAATATAAGTCCATTTGAAGCGGTTTGTTGAGCCGTTGGCCAAGAGAGAAAATTTAACTTATAAACAAGAAGATTATTTCCCCCAGAACCACCCGTATTTTCAGCTTGAACAATAAATTTGCCATCTGGCCGCCAATCAGCATCAAATATTCTTGTGTCAGGGTTTGGATATGCAACACGGATTAATGAACTTCCAGTGAATAAATAAAGACCTCTAAAACCCGTGCCGGTTCCCCCTCCAACAATAAGAAAAGTACCTGAGGGATCCCACGCTATACCTCTACCCGTATAATTTCCTCCTACAAAGATGTTATCACCAGCCAAAGCTGTTAAGTTTGTTCCATCAAATCCGTAAACGCGCGTATCAAAAGCACTTGCAAAACCACCAACAGCAGCGGCGGTTACTCCAGTCAATGCAAGCCTTGTCCCATCTGGACTCCATGCAAGTGCTGCAATTTCTCCACCACCAACAAGACCAGGCGGCCCGTATGGTTGGCTTGTTACTGTTGTTAACGTTGAACCATTAAAGCTATAAATTCGTAATTGGTCATTGTTAAGAAAACCGCCTCCAGACTTAAGATCTTGTCCGCCTATTGCCAAGTAGTTTCCATTTGGGCTCCACGCCACTGTTTTTATCAATGACGAAGCTCCGGCTCCTTGCCCTGTTACGGGTAAAAGGTTTGAGCCATCAAAATTATAAATGCGAGTTTCTGTTGTTGTTGCAAAGCCTGAGTTTGCTGCTGCTGGGCCAAAGCCACCAATTGCGAGTGTTACGCCATTTGGATGCCAATCAACGGTAAATGGAAACGTTCCATAATCACGCTCAGTAATCTTTGTTAGTGCTGTGCCGGTAAATGAAAAAACCTCAAGCTGGCGTGTACCACCACCAGGGCTTTGAAAAATCACTGCAACACTGTTTCCTGATGGGTTCCAAGAAACCTCACCTCCAGGTTGAGTGCTGCTGCTGCCGGTTCCTCCGCTGGCAATAAGCCTGAGTGAATTAGTATTGATAAACTCGTGAACATTTAACGAAAATCCTGTGCCAGCACTTGCTATATATCGACCATTTGGTGACCATTTTGAAGAATAAAGACCTGTTCCCTCGGTGGCATTAGCAACAAGAGACAGGCCCGATATGCTTAGTGAAGTATTTGTATCAAGAATAACTTTGTTTTCAAAAATTAAATTACCTTTGGTTATTCGCATCCCTGTTGCAGTTGTTTTGAATGAACAGCCATTGAGATGGAGTGTTGATGTTCTATCTTGAAGCACAAATAAAGTATTATCTGTGGTTGGTGGTGCAAATGAAAAAGTCGTTCCAATATCAAAATAGAGTCGACTTTTTTGTGCAACAAAGCAGGGGGAAAATGAGTTATAAATAAAGCCGGATGTTCCAGTTATTTTGACATCGTTATGAATGTATAGTTCGCCACCAAAAAAAGATGTGTCGTTAAAAAGCATAACTTCAACATTGTCTAGGCATAGTCGAGAATGGAGGCCGCCAAGTCCCACCCAGGGTGTCGATGCTGGTCTGTCTGATGTAATTACTTTAAGATTGCGTAAAGTTAACGTTGCATTTGTATCAACAAGAAAGTTTGAATCACGTCCAAATGTGAGTGAATTTCCCTTACCTTCGATAACCGTGTCACTTGAAATGACAAGCGTTTTTGCGGCAGGAATTGTTAATGGACCATTAAGAACAAGAGCTCTTCCTCGACCCAAAATAAATCCGCCGGAGCTCAAGGTAACACTCGAATCAAGTTCAATATCTTTCAGCAGCTGAAGCTTGCCGCTATCACGAAGGTCGATGGGGCCTGAGACTGACGTGACGATATCAAGTGTTCCAGTACTGCTTGCTCTGACGGTGAATCCGCCCCCAAGTCTAACAAACCCTTGAGCGCTGTCGCCGTTATGAAAAACATGATTTTGATTTTTGACGATGATGCCTGATGTTCCATCAAGACTTGATCCTGAAAGAGGAGCGTAAAGCGATATCACCAGTGATATCGTGAATACGCAGGCCTGTTTTAGATAAAACATTTTTTTAAAGTACATTACATACCACCTTTTTTGTTCGCATGAAAAAATCATGCCCTAACAATGGATACTTCATACAACTCTCTTCATTTCTTGTACAACATTTTTGGTTACGGTACAAGGAGTTTTCGTAATGGGTTGTATGAAGTGGTATGAATCACAGATGTAACTGTCTGAGAAATTGTTTTTTGGGAGTATTATTCAATGAAAAAAGGCCCGAACTGTTCGGGCCTTCAGTTTATAGACTTGCCTGTTTAATTATTATGTTGTAGGAACAAATGTTCTTTCATCTGTTTCGGAAGCCATAGGATTTGGTCTGCGTGGAGGCAGCGGTGGAGGTGCAACAGGCTTATCTATGACGACGATGCCTGGTGAGCTTTTTATTTCAGTTACATCACTTGATATTGTTCTGTCTCCAATTGTGACACCACTAGATGGTTTCTTTGAAGGAGTCACACCTTCTGAAAATGGTTTTTCTTGTGCAGCACCAAGCGCATCTCGAACAGTTGGTGCTTTGCTTTGCTCGGTAGTAGGAGTAAACTCAGGAGCTTTCTTTTCTAATTCAGAAATTGTAAATCGAATACTTGCAGGCTTTGTGGTAGCCTGCTCGGTGAGACGTTCGGTCACAATCCGTTGAGTGTCCATGTCTTTCCATTGTTGCGAAAATTGATCAACTTTTTTACTACCAAATTTACCACTCATTTCATTGTCATGAGAAGAGAGTGCAGTTTCTGCATCTTTGAGTTTTGATCTCAAGTCATCAAGAGCTTGCTGTCTTCGTGGACTGTCTGGTTGTTTGAGTTGTTCTTTAATTGCTCCGTCTGTGTATCCAACTTCACGTTCTTTGATCACTCGTTGTACATATGCATCGTAAAGTTCTGGGTTCTTTTTTTTCAATTTAAGGTCAGCAACTTCCAGTGATGCCTTTGTATCGCTGAGTACTTGGCGAGCTTTTTCAGCATCTTTTTGGGCTTTTGCTAGCTCAGCTAAGCGTTCCGCAGGTGTCATTTTTTCTATTTTTTCATCGAGAGATTTTTGCATTAATCGATCTATTTTTTCTCGAGCATCTTTTAAATCGTTTTCTGTTGGTTTTACTTGCGGTTTGCCGCCTAAGGCACGTAGCTCTTCTTCTTTTTGAAATTCTTTCGCGCTGACTCTCTTTGCTTCATCTTCAGTCTTTTTTTCTTCTATTTTTCCAGAAACAGATCGACCAATTTTTTTGAGCGTTAGTTCCTGCTGGTAAGTAATATCAATTGCTTTTCCAGCTTCTTGCCGTTGGGCTTGCGTTTGCTCAAGCCTTCCATGAAGATCTACAAGTTTTCCTTGATGATCTTCAGAGAGGCCGCCTTTTTTTTCAACATCACGAATCGCACTTCTCAGGTCTCGCGACGTTCTATCTACCTGGTCATAGGCTCTTCGTAGTTCTGATCCGCTAATTTCACCACGGGCACGAGCAGCGCGGGCCTCATTTAAATTCTCGTGTGCCTTTTGAGCTGTATCTATTTTTGTTGTTAATCGCTTCTCGCGTTCTTCTGTGCTTCTTATCCCAAGAATTTTTTTCATTGCTTGAGTATTATTGCTTGCAAGTGAAAAGACAGCGAGGAGTGCGAGCACTCTTAGTTGCATCATTTTTTTCATATTCTACTCCTTAATTTTTAATTATTATTCAGCCGGAGCTGCTACAAAGGTATCTGTTACTGGAGCTGCTTCACCTGATGTTATTGCTGCGCCAGCATCTGTTGGAAGCGCATCACCTGCAGGGGTTGCTTTAGATTCGTCGTCGCCTTTGGTTGCAAGTGCAGCAGCGCCAATACCGCCAGCGATTATTGCGCCAGCACCAAGAGCTGCGGCGCCAATACCACCAACAGCGGCAGTTCCAAGAACAGCAGCACCAACTTTTTTCTTGGTACTCCAATCTTTATTTCCTTCTTTAGGTTCTTTGAATGGGGTAAGAGCCGCTGTTTCTGCAGGAACAAGTGCTCCCGGTTCAGCCTTAGTTTGAGCAGCTGAAGGCGCAGATGAAGTTTTACCTTTCTCTGGAGCTTTGTCAGGTGCTGCTTTACTTGCAGCAGCAAGATCAGCATCAGCTAAATGGCGATTTTCCGGTTTTAATGCGTTGTACGCGGCTCCAATAGCTTGAAACTTTTCTTTGGCGAGTGGATCATCAGTATGTTTATCTGGATGCGTATCACGTGCCATTTTAAAGTATGCTTTCTTGATCTCTGCATCTGATGCGTTAGGTGCAAGACCTAGGACTTCATACGGATTTGGTTTCGCTGCAGCCTGTGCTGGAGCTGCTTTCGCAGGTTTAGGTAAGACTTTTTCAGCTTGTTTAATTTGATCTGCGGCGTCACTGATTGTTTGTTTGTGTCGCTCAATTTCAGCTTTTATCTTTTTACTTGCTTCAGGTGAAGCATCTTCGAGCGATTTTTGTGCAGCAGCTAGTTTAGCTTCAGCTTGAAGTTTGCGATCAGAGGCTTCATCTTTTGCCTTTTGAGCAATCACGCGTGCTGATTCTTGAGGAAATTCTTTTGCAAATTTTTTAGCATCTTTATCTTTTTGAAGTCCTGCAGCAAGTTTTTCAGCATCTTCTGCAGAGAGACTTGTTTTTTTCCATTTTATTGAGGGTTCATCTGATCGAGAATCGCCTCGGGCGCTGGATGTGCTTCGACCTTTGCTTGCTTCATCACCTTCACCGCTTCTGCCTCGACCGAGAAATTCACCTCTTCGTTCGCCATCTGGTTTGCGACTAGAGCTCCACGTTGAGGAATGAGAACTATCGCCACTTGATGGCTTTGAAGGTTTTTCTGCTTTTTGAGGTTTCATGCCAAATACAAGTGAAAAGCAGGCAAAGCTTAACGCTGCAAAGGCCATAACTATTCTTTTATTCATAATGTTATCTTTCAATCTTATATTCTAACCAGCTTATTAACCACCAATAGGACTTGGCTCAAATGATTCACCAAGGCCGCTGCCTGCATCAAGACCTTTAATATCTTCAACTCGTTCTGGAGCAATTTCAGGTGCAGGTTTGTCTTTATCACCGCTCATTCCTACGCCCACAGCACCAGCAACGCCAAGAGCTCCAGCACCGATGAGTCCAGCGCCAAGAGCCGCAGCTCCAACGCCAGCAGCTCCAGCACCAACAGCAGCAGCACCAAGAGCAGCTTTTTTCTTACCACTCATGCCAGGTTTACTTTCATCAGCAGCGACTGAAATTGGTCCGGATGGTTTACCAGTGTAAGGAATAATAGCACCAGTCTCTGGGGTAAGTGGTTTTGAGGTGGTTACTAAAGCTCCTGTTACAGAGTCAAGGGGTTTTACCGCAACAATGTCGCCGGGTTTTCGAATAGCAAGTGCTTGCGAACTGCTACTGAATGTTGCCTTGTTTTCTTCAGCAATTCTTTCGGTTTTAATGCGTTCTTCTGATGAGACTTCACGTTTTTCGCGCGTAGCTTTTTCTTTTTTAGCATCTACTTCAGCTTTCCATCCAGCAACCGTATCAGCACTAGGAGCCTTGGTTCCTGCAGGAACCTCAATATCACCAACAATTGTCGGTTTTGGTTTCTTAACAACACCAATATCTTCAGCTTCTGCAGATTTCTTTTTTGGTTCTTTGGCTAATACTTGAGAGCTATTACTGAATATTGCCTTGTTTTCTTGAGCAATTCGTTCAGTTCTTGTACGTTCTATTGATGAGCCTTCAGATTTTTCGCGAGTTATCTTACCCTTTTCAGGAGTTATTGTTGTTGCGGTCATTTCGGTTGCAGTACGAATATGATCAGCTTTATTTTGAGGTTGAGAAACTTGAACAGCCTCACGAGATTCTCTTTCAATTTTTTCGCGAGTTACCCCTGAAGCTCGAGCTGAAGGTTTTTCTGCATCACGAGCTGGTGGGGTAAAAAAATCTCTTGCTTGTTGTTCATTACTTATGGGTGTTCGTGGAGTTGATTTGCTAGCACCTTTTATATTATCTATAAGCTTTTTCATGCTCCAGCTTTCACTTGATGGAGCTTGCGATATGAGCTTAGTACTACCTTCGGATTTTGCCTTAAGCGATACTTTGCACGTCGCACCCAGTGCCAAAAAAAGCACCCCGAATAAAATTCGTTTGTTCATAGTTAACTCCCTGTCTTTTTTAGAGGCATAAAATTTTTCTATTTCTACTTCCAGAATAGCAATAATAATTTCTATTCTGCAATATTATTAAAAATAATTTTTGCAATAAGAAAATAGTCGCGGTTAGCATGTACAAAAATATGATGAATACGTGTGAGTCTTACTCCGCAGGAGGAGCAAATGAAGAAGGAATAAAAAGTCCTTCGGTAGATTGAGTTGCATCTTGAGCACCTTGAGCCGTACCCGTTGATGGGTCCAATGTTTCAACTAAAGGATTTAAGGCCTCTTTTTTTGCAGCAGCCATCCCGCCCATGCCAACAGCAAGAGCACCGCCAGCCGCTAAAACACCACCCCCAATAAGAGCAACGCCGCCAACTTTGAGCGCTGTGCTGTGTTGCGCAATTTTGTTGCTTGCCGCAGTATTGAGCTCTTGAGCGGTTTTAAAAGGAGCTGAGCTTGCAATGCGTTCGTTGAGCGTAGCTTTTTTTAGCAGAGCTTCGTGTTCAGTTTCAAGTTCCCATTTTCTTTGACGTGAGATTGGACCTTTAAGTTCTTCTGCAATTTCGTTTGCACGATCTTTACGTTCTTCAGGTGTTTTTGCTCGAGCATCTGCTTTTATTTTTTCCTTTTCTCCAGAGCGATAGAGGGCCGATGATTCAAGTCTTTCCCCGAGCGATCGCTCACTGCGGAGCTTCTTCAGATCAGCCTGAGCTTTTTTTAGATCATCAGGATGAGTGTCTCTTGATGCAATTTTATCTTTAAGTTGGTCTATGCGGGCAGCTCGATCGCTTCGTCTTGCATCACCGATATCTTTGTTTGCTAAAGCTTTTTTTTCAAGATATTTATTCGGTTTGTCAATCGTAGCACCAACTTGAGTTTTTGCAGATGTAGCGGCCTGCTTGGCACGGCTCCACATTGATCGATCTTCGTCTTGTCGTTCTGGTCGCGGGTGTGCCGTTTCCTCTTGAACAGGGTGCGATGGTTTTTTTTCGACCTTGTCTGGCTTTGCAGGCTTTTCCGGTTTATCTGGTTTTGCTGGTTTATCCGGTTTTGCGCTGCTTGGTGGAGAAGTTTTTTGTGCAAGTAAAATGGGCACTCCAATAGTGAGCAAGAGCAGTGGTAAGAAGAATGCGGTTACCCATTTTTTAATCATGACACAATACTTTCTTTGACCTAAAAACTTGTAAAAAAATCTCTATCTCGGGTTGTCATCCCAAATCAAGTTTGGGATGACATCAATCTAAAAAAATAGATTTATCCTATAAGGTGTTGTTTCAACCTCTAATTTATGAGCAACAATTAATCAATTGGGCTTACTGCTGTAAAACCAGCATCCGCAGGGCTTGGAGTATCGGTGGTTGTCGGATCTCCCGTGCCACCCGTTGGTTGAAATGTTCCACTTTCAACACCTGATCCTGTTGGCTGCGCGCCACCTTCAAAAATTTGTACTTGAGCTTGACCGCTGCTCGATTTTTTATCATCGTCATCACTGACTGCTTTAACCGCTGCGACTCCGCCAGAAATCAGCGCACTTGCTCCGATTGTTCCAATAGTTCCGAGTGCACCAATCGTTCCAACTCCCCCTGCAAGAGCTACTTTAGATTTTCTGTCATCGCTATGTTCTTTGTGTTCACGTTGTTCTTTTTGAGTGAGGCTGGCCATATAGGCTTCTTTGGCAGCCTTTCTCTGGTCACTGTCTTTATCTAGACCGCGATAAAAAGCATCTTTTCTTTCTCGTGCGGTCATGTTGTCCCAGTCTCGTAACGAAATTTCTTTGAATGTGCCATCTGGTTGTTTAACTTGTATTGGTGCTGTTGCTTTTGCAATACGCTCACTAATATTTTTTTCTTTTTCTCTAAGGGCAGTCGCTTCACTTTCTTTTTTTGCTATTTTTTTTGTGAGTGCTTTTTGTTCATCGTCAGTTAACGGAGCCCCAGGAGTCTTGAGCTCTTGAACTCTTGCTTCAAGTTTTTCACGTCGCGCTCGTGCTTGCGCAGCAGTATTTTCAAGATCATTTTGAGTTTCGCGCGAAAAACGTTCGCGGTCTTGTGCTGGTGGCACCCAACCAGGTTTTGAGCTATCATTTTTTTTCTTAGAAGGGAGTGCGTTGGTAATTCGACTTGCCGTATCTCTGAGTCTTGTCATGAATGAACTTGATCCGCTGGTATTACCTGGAGCTCCAGTTGAAGTGCTTCCTGATGAGACCGAACTTGCTGACCCTCCGCCTGTTTTGGCAGTATAAACATTGTTTGTTATTAAGCAGCCAGCAAGCATGAAGGTTGCCGTCAGATACACAAACGATATGCGGTTCATAACATCTCCTCAGAACAAAATTTTAATTTTAAAATAATTTACGATCTGTGTGCATTTATGTTTATGATCACATGAAATCGATAAAACTATCAATGGTTTTATTATTCACGCTACTTTGCCTGTGGCAGTATTCCAGGTAGTTCTTGAAATGGTGAAGCCGAAGGCGGCTGAATCCCCAAAATTTTAGCAATAGTTACAGGTACTTGAGGGATCCAGACGCGAGAAGCTATTGTTTTTTTCTGCAAATTTCCCTGTTGGTACATGATGAGCGGGACGTGTGTTGTATCTTTGTAAGGTGAGCAATGCGAGGTTCCATTTGGCCGCTTTGCAAAGAAGCTGTGGGGCTTGGTCATGCAAATGATATCGCCCGATCGTCCAGGATAGTATTGATTTTTGTAATAGCTTTCAAGTTGGCTTGGATCAAATGTTGCTTTGCTGAGTTCATCAGCGGTCCAGACTTCGTGAATTCCAGGTTTCTTTTTGATGGCTTGTTTGAGTGTTTCAAGAACAGCAAGCTGCTTTTCTGGTGCAAGCGAAGCGAGAATTTTTTTGTTTAAATATAACTGACTAGTTATGGCTTTGGTAACAATATTAGTTAAACCAAACGACTCTTGAGCTATTTGATTTAATTCGTTTACCAGATCTTTTTGCAAAATACGATGAGCAATTGTTGGGCCTTTACGGTTCATGTGCTCAGGAATGGGTGTGACGCCATGATCAGCGGTCAGAACAAAAAGCACTTTACGCTTACCTGCCATACGTTGTACTTGCTTCATAAAGGTGCCTAGTTGTTTGTCCAGGTGATAAATCATATCGATAGTTTCTAGACAATCAGGACCATAGGCATGACCGATCATATCAAGCGTTGAGAGTGAGACCCACATCAAAAACTTTCCTGGTTCTTTTTGATGTGGTTTAAAATTAGCTTCCAAGCAATTTGTTGCAAGGTCTAGGAGGAGCTTGTTTGCTTGAGGAAGTTTAACAAAAGGAACTTTGCTTTCTGGAGCCCGCGTGCACGCACAATCTTGTCGTGTATTTGATGTGATGGTTGTGTGATTTACTCGAGGAAAATTAGGTGTGCAATATTCATAATCATCGATATTTTTAAAATTATAAGCGGAGCTTGAGATCGGGTATGCTGATTTCCAGTAAGCCTTTTTAATTTTAGAGAGATCATTTTTTTTATTGAATTCTATGATCCATTCTGGTAACTCTTTAAAGAATGCCTTACTTGAAGTAAATGTAATGGTGTTGTGGTCAAACCAGATTGACTTTCCAAGTCGTCCACCCATTCCAATAGCAGCTCGTGGCTTGAAAGATAGTGAGAACACTCTATTTTTAATTTCTGGTGTTGAACCCATAACCAGCTGATCTGAGACACCATCAACCATTAAATTTTTTGCTGAGATACCATAGCGACAGAGCTTTGTTGGATGAAGACCATTAAATTGTGCAGCGTCTGGATTTTTATCTTTAAATCCTTGAACCTTGCCGTTTTCATCAAGCCAGTCGTTGAGTACAATTCCATGATCCTTTGCCAGAGTTCCAGTCCCTAGGGCAGCGTGACCAGTTCCGGTGCATGTTACGCCATGAGGGTAGTGTGCGTCGGTGAAGTTAATACCCTCCTTCAAGAGTTTTTTGAGCCCAAACTTAAAGTGAGGACTGAGCTTTCTGATGTGAGAATAGGCAAATTGGTCGATGACCATAACAACGGTGAGTTGTGGTACTTGATTTTGAGCATGCAGCGGGATTGTGAATTCTGGTACTCCAACAAGCAGAATAATCAGAATGTGGCGTAATAATTTCATAGAACTCCCTTTAATTTTTAATTTCAAAGTAAATCTATTTAAAATGTAGGAGTACTTTATTTATCAATAAAACAATCCTACTATTTCATAATAGTAAATTTGTACTTAAAAAAGATAGAGAAAAATGAAATTTTGTTGATAGGTCAGTGTAAAATCTTTTTTTTCAGGTTAGGCCGCTGCGTGCAAGGTATGCGTAGGTTACTAAAGGAAAAGGGCTGACCAGGCAGACCCAGGCAAGAGCTATTTTGAGTTTGCCCCATACAGACTGTTCGTGCCCAGTGAGCAGGCAGAAGAGCCCTACTGATTCTACAAGCAGTGCACAGGTGACCAAGTAGGAGGCATAATGTGTTGTAAAAAATGGTGCGATAAATCGCAGGGAGGTAAGTCCTAGGAGCAGCCCTAAAAGTTCAAAGCCTTGAGTAATCCAGGCTTTGTTAATTGGTTTACTTAAAAATGTGAATACAAGCCAGATGATAAGCAATCCAATAAGTAAAAAAATAAGTAAAAAAGTCCATGAGAAAAGGATGCTTTTTGCCATGGATGAAGTAAAAAGCTTGAGCAGCTCGCTCCAGATTCCCTGAAATTTTTCAAGGAGCTGAAAATCGTGCGTGAGCGTGTCACGCGGAGCGGCGATAGTTGTTGACGTTATGTACGCGCCAAGTTTGTATGTTGAGCTCAACTCTGTGCTTGTGCACAAAATCAAATCAGTTGTACTCAAAAGCGCGTGAGGCGCTTGGAGTGGTATGACAAATGAGTAGGGATAATTTTTACCATCGGTTCGTCCAGAAATCCCGGCGATGTGTAGGTGTGTTTGTTCAAACAGTTTCGAGTGGTCGTTGATTGCAACAGTTATTTGAGCGGTGCAGCTTTGAGTAAATATTCGCTTGTTTTTACGAAATGCAGAGAAGTATTTGCTTGTTGGTTGTTCAAGCATATTCCATTTAATGACCTGAAGCGTGGTGTTATCGCTTGATATTTTAATCGTGTCTTTAAAGAGTGCGCTGTCTTGAGGGGAAAGGTCAAAGCGCACAAATGCTTTGTTTGTTGCAGCTATTTCAGCGGAGCTGCTTAAAAGCTTGATATCAAGCGCGTGGACTGCTGGCAAAGAAGCGATTGCTGCCATGAGGCAGGATAAAAATAGAGTAACTGTTTTACAACGTGACATAGGCTTGTATCGTTTCTTTAAGCAAAAACGCACTTGCTTGCAAATGCAAAAGCACGTTTTTTATAATTATTTCTCAAGTTTCGTATGAACAGTATAAAAAGGAGAATCATGTCTATCAAGAAACATTACTATCAAGTGTATGTTCTTATCACAGTAGTCCTGCTCTACAGCTCTGCTGCTCAGGCAAAAAAGCGAGAAGATGCATGCAAAGCACCTAAGCTGACGGTGGTGATTGTCGTTGACCAGTTTGCGCATCATATTGTTCAGAAACTCAAATCCCACTTTAAACATGGCCTTAAAAAGCTTTTAAACCAGGGGATTGTTTATCATCAAGCACGTCATCCGCATGCGGTGCCAGAAACAACGCCTGGGCACCACGCCCTGAGTACCGCCGTTGTACCGCGCGATCATGGTGCAGTGCTCAATCAGTGGCTTAACCGAAAAGGTGTTCGAACACATTACGAACTTGATAGCTCTGGAAAAGCATCGGTTATATCTCCTACAGGAGTTTATGAAGAAGGGAAGTCTCCTGAAAATACCGACGTTGATGGGTTATCGGATCAATTTATCTTTCATTCAACTGATGAGTGTCCTCATCAGGTTTTTGCACTTTCACTTAAATCGTATCCTGCAATTTCTATGGCAAACCGAAAAGGTAAAGCTTTTTGGATTGATCAAAAAAACGGACTTTTTACTTCAAGTAAGGCTTATTGTGATCAGCTTCCTGATTGGGTGCAACAGTTTAATAAGGACAAAGCGATTGATAAGCTGACCCATTGCACGTGGAAAACTGTCTTTGATAAATCGAGTAAAGCTTATAAATTTCCCGAAATTCGGAATTATGACTTTGCGGGCTTTGATTTTAGTATGATTGATAAGATTAAAATCCCGCTGAACAAAAGCACTGAAAAGTCGCATAAAAATAATAAACATAAAGCGGCGCAGCCGTATGAGATTTTTTGCAAAACACCACAGTCGAGTAAGCTTTTGCTCAGCTTTGCCAAGCGTTGCATTAAGCGTAATTTAGACAAAAAAAATGGAAAAATGCTGTTGTGGGTTTCATTGAGCAACTTCGATTTACTTGGCCATTTTTATGGTCCAGATAGCATGGAGGCTATCGATTTGGCTTATCATATCGACAAGCAAATTGGAGATTTTCTACAAGCGCTTGATCAGTATGTTGGAAAGGGAAAAGCACTTGTTGTGCTTACAGCAGACCATGGCATTGCTCCATTTCCAGAACTTATGAAAAAGCATGGGTTTAATGCAGCTCGTCGTATTATGGCTGATGATTTGATTCAACGAATGAATGAACACATCAAGCTTAAATATCGAACAGGGAAAATTGTTGCAGCGTATGAACCCATGCATTTTCGCTTAAATCGTGAAATTATGAATACACTTTCTCAGTCGCAGCAAGAAGCAGTTGTTGATGACCTCAAGAAGTTTCTGATTCAAGAACCAGGGATTAAAAATGCCTGGACAGCAGAGGATTTAAAAACAAAGTATTATGAGCTCAGGTCGCTGGAACAATTTTATCGTAACCAGGTGTACAGAGGGAGGACTGGTGACATTATTATTCAGCCCATGCCTTATGTGCAAGTTACGCATTACGCCAAGGGAACTGCGCATATGACACCGTACGATTATGATACGCATGTACCTTTAATTATTTATCAAAAAGGTCGATTTTATAAAGGTAATGTGCATAACAAAGTTTGGATGCAGCAGCTTCCGGTAACACTGGCACACATTTTTGGGATCCCGCGCCCAAGTGCATCGCTTTTTAAAATCTTGCCTGGAATTGAGCGGGTTGGGATTAAGTAATAAGATCAAATAAAAAAGGGGGTGATCTAATCACCCCCCGGAATAATAGCTCTATGCTTTTGTATTAAAGAATTTTATAATTTTTTTTATAATTTTTTTTCTTTAAGCAGCTTTCTTCATTGTCTTTTTGGGTGATTTCATCGGTGATAGGACAAAAATGTTGTTTGTACATTTCTTGAAGACTGACGGGAAGCCTATTGAATATTTTAAGCCAGCTATCATGTAACCGAACACCAGTTTGATATTCTTTATTCTGACGTAGATGCTCTAGTTGGAGGATGAGCGCAATTTTTTGAATAGTACTTAAACGCTCTTCAGGCGATTTATTTTTTTCAAAAAAATTACTTATTTCAAAGGGGTCAAGATTCCAGATTCGTATTGTTTTATCCCATGAAGCAGAGGCAATATTTCCATTGTTCAGCTCAATTATTACACTAATCAAGCTTCTATGGCCCTCAAGAGTTTTGATGGGCTCACCTGTTTGAGTATTCCAAATTTTTATAGTGTGATACTTGGTTATAATGTTATTTGAAACTGAAGCAAAATTTCCATTTTTGAGCGGTATAACCGAAGTAACAGCATCTGCGTTGTTCATAAGAGTCGTTAAGCACTCGTGGGTTACAGGGTTCCAAAGCTTTATGGAGCAGTCATTTGAGCTTGAAATTAAAAGACCATTTTTTAAGCACGCAACTCCGGTAACAGCATCTGTATGACCTGTGAGTGTCTGAATACATTCATACGTTGAACCGTTCCAGATTTTAAGCGTGTGGTCATTTGAGGCAGAAACAAAATTTCCATTTTGGAGCAACGTAAGCGAGGTAATAGCTTGTGTATGGCCTTGAGGTGTTGCAATTGGTTTTTGAAGTTCGGGGTCAATTACTTGTAGATCATTTCCTTCGGGTATGACAAAAGTTCCATTTTTGAGTTGAATAACCGGTTTGCCTCGTTGTATGTGTTGATTAGTAGTTGCAATACATTTTCCTGTTTGGGGTTCCCAATTTCTCATGGTGAAATCGTCTGAAGCCGAAGCGAGTATGCCATTGTCATATTCCATAATCGAATGAATAGCGGCCTTGTGTCCTTTAAGTTTTCGATGTTTTGGTTGAGCAAGGTCGCCGAGTAGGCTTTCAGGTAGCTGTTGATTGATAGATGACAGGGTTTGTTTGGTAAGTACATAGATCATATTCATAAGCTTGTTTGCTTCTTCTTCACATGGTTGTGCAAGATCAAGTACCGTATTTTTTGCTTGATTGAGTACTACATTAAAGCTTTGTTCGGTGAGGGTGGGCATGATCGACATGAGGTTTGGTGCAATCACCAGTACGCCACATACGAGTAGAAATATTGATCGTAATAGGTTCTTTTTCATAATAAACTCCAGTTTTTAGGCCATTATAAAAATTCTCTATTTGTAATTACAATAATAATGTAAACTGAAATTGTGTCAAATGGGTAGGGTGGTAGGCTGTTCTAGGGGAAAAGCTAAGTTGTTTTTTTAAAAAAACGTGCTATTTCGATATTAAACTTTGAAATAGCTGACTGAATAGATTGGTAGTCGATAAGTGTTCATTAAGCTACTCAAAGGAACAAGAATCCCTTATCTCCAGTACTCCGAAGGGGTGTGTCGAAGGATCAAGTGCACGTTGTCTGTTGATTTTAACGAAGAATGCTAAAAAAGGGTTAAATAAAAAGGGGTGCTGATGCACCCCTCAGAATATTACCGATTAAAGTTGCTCTTATCGGTAGGAACTTTATGATGACGGTCATTCATTTTCTGTTTTTCTTTTTTAATGAGTTTGACCATTTTATCAATGGTATTGTCTACGGCAACATACATATCTGCACCTTCATCATGAGCCATGAGGTCGAAGTTCTTGGTTTTTAAATGCATTTCTGCAACGTGGTGAGGATGTACCTTGTGCGCTTTAAGCCAGAATTCGACATTAAAAGGTCGTTGTTCTGTGTTTAAAAATTCAAATATTTTCTCTAACTTTTGATTGGTGTGTGCTTCAAGTGAATCAGAATGAGGCATGTTCTGAAAGGTAATTTTGATGTTCATGAGATCTCCTTTTCTCAAAAAACGTTACTTTTTATGATGCAAGAACGTACCTGCAATTTCATCATAAAACCGGTTTTAACCAAATAGCTTCCCTGAGTATAGCCATTTTGTAAAATATCGTGAACAGTTCGGGACATTACAACTTTTAAAGGTGTAAATAGTTTCTGTTGATTTATTTAAGTATGATTAATAGGCAATATGTTGATTTTTTTATTTGTTATTAGATACAATAAAATTAATAGAATCATATAAATTTGTAAAAAATAAAAAATATCAAAAAGGAGAGTTTGAGTATGAAGATTATTTTTCAGAAGATAATGAGTATGCGTATGGTTGCTTTTGCCGTAGTAGCTGTGATCAGTATGGTTGGTGTGCAGCATCTACTGGGTGCTGTATTTCTTGATGCATCGGTTAAGGTATGGCCAACGGGTATGAAATATAATGATGCAAAGCCTGATTGGGCCGAAAGTTCTCCGGTGAATTGGCCCGATGTCATGAACGTTATTATTGATGACGAAGGGGTTCAGGGCTATGATTCTTCAGGGCAAGTTTACTCAGCTTCGCTTGGTCTTACAAAGGGTGAGACGACGTTTGAAAAGCAAAGCATGGTTGAGTCTGCAAGTAACTTGAGTTCTCTTCCAAAGCGACAGCAAGGAATTTTGAGTAAAAACCTACCGCTTCCTGTTTACAAATGTCAGGGTAAAGATTTTTATGTCTGGTGGATGCAACCTCGTAAAGGTACCGGAAATTACCTCACTTTCTTTCCTGTTAATGGAAAGGTCAGTGATGGCAGTTCAATTGGCGAAATTTGGAATGTTTTGAGTAGAGCTACGTTGTTGCAGTATAAGCAGCAAGGAGCAGCAAGAGCTTTTGGTCGCGGGTCTTTGACAGGAGCATCTAACGCATCGGCGTCAACAGATGCAACGAGTGGTGGGACTTTAGCTGGAACAAGCACCTCTGGTGAATCATCGGGTGAAATATCTGACGAAGATTTTAACAGTTTATTTGAACAAGATTTAATTGAGTAAGCAACCTAATAATAAATACAACGATGGGCTTTTGGAAAACAAGGGCCCATTCTACTTTTTGGCGTCTAAAAACTTGCCTGCAATTTCATCATAAAATTGATTTCCCAAATAGCTTTCTTTGGTATAACTGCTTTGCAGAATCTCTTGAACGGTTCCTGATGTTATCACTTCACCATGAAGCATAACAAAAACATGTTGAGCAATTGAAAGCAACTGATCAACGTGATGATCAGAAATCAGAATGCCAATGCCTGCAGCTGCCATATCGATAAAAATTTTTTTAAGTTCATAAATCGATTTTGGATCTACCCCCGCAAAGGGTTCATCGAGCAGAACAATTGATGGGCGCATCAGAAGGCTTCGAATAATTTCAAGCTTGCGCTTTTGTCCGCCAGAAAGGGATTGTGCAGTTTGATTGATTGTTCCAGAGAGATTTGTTTTTTCAAGCCATTGCATGACTTCACTTTTAAAATTCTCTGGTGATTGGTTTTTCCAAAAATCGTGATACTCATAAACCAGCCATAGGTTATCATTAACGCTCATTTGAGCAAACAAAGAAGTTTGCTGAGGTAGGTACACCAAGCCAAGGCTAGCCCGTTTATGAATAGGCAAGCAGTTAAGAAGAATATTATTGAACGTTATAACGTTTTTTGTTGTGGCGTCAGAAGAATCAATATTTGGAGTAGGAGTCTTGTGGACTCCCATAATTGTTTTCAGGAGTGTTGTTTTTCCAGCACCATTGGGGCCAAGAAGAGCAACAATTTGACCTTGCTGAATTGAAAGCGAAATTGATTTGATAATCTGCTTGCTTCCAACCGAAAAACTCAGATTACGGACACTGAGCGACGTCATAGTTAAACTTTTCGGATACTAAGTTGTATTGGACATCCGCGAAGATCAAAATTCTTACGCAAAATATTTTCAATACAGCTTTGTTCTGCATCACCAAACCAAGCAGGATGATTAACGTGAAGCACAAACGTTGGAATAGATGCTTTAATAACACGAATTTTAAATACACGTAACGCAATTTTAGTATGGTAAAGAGGCTTAGTTGCCAGTTCAGCTTGAACAATTTCATTAACTTCGGTTGAGTTAAATTCTTGTTGGCAGCGTTCCCAAAGCGTTTTTACTTCATTAAGAACTTTGTTGACGTTACGCTTGGTTAAGCATGAAGTCCAAATTTGAGGAATCTTTTTTAAAATAAATTCGTATTCATCAAGGCTTTGTTCAAGTGTTACGCGTGCATATTCATCGACCAAGTCAGATTTATTAAACAAGATGAGCATAATTTTTTTTTGCTCATAAGCGTAGAACAAAAGTTTGAGTTCTTGGTCTGAAATTTGCCCCTGAGAAGCATCGATCATCATGAGTACCACATCAGACGTGCGCACCGCTTCCATTGAGCTTTTAACCATGAGCGTTTCAAGGTCGTCAGTGACGTTTCGTTTTTTACGAACACCGGCGGTATCAACCATCTGAATTAAATCGCTGCAGTGGTAAATGCTTGATTCGATTGCTTCACGTGTTGTCCCTGCGATATCAGAAACAATTGAACGTTCTTGGTTAATCAAAAGATTCATGAGCGAAGATTTGCCTGCATTTGGTTTACCAACAATAACAACTTTATATTGTGGTTTTTCAACAACCATTTCAGTTGGTTCTTCAACATGATCAACAATTCTTCCAAGTAATGTTCCAATGCCAATGCCATGAATAGCAGAGGTTGGAAGCATTTCAGGAAATCCAAGTTTGAAAAAATCAGGTTTATTTTCTTCGAGCTGTGATTGCTTATCTGCTTTATTAAGCAGCACAATAACAGGGCGTTTTGTTTTGTGTAATGCACGTGCAATGATGGTGTCTTCATTAACAAGACCATTTTTAACATCACAGACAAAAAGAATGAGGGATGCTTTATCAAGCAGCGGCATTACTTTTTCTTGAACTTTTTTTTGAATATCATCGACATGTCGCCCAAAAACAAGCCCACCTGTATCAATCAAGTCAAATGTCTTATCACTCCATGTGATAGTTTCTTGAATGTAATCACGAGTGACCCCTTCGCGTTCAAAAACAATACTCTTCTTCTCTTGAACGAGTCGATTAAAAAGCGTTGATTTTCCGACGTTGGTACGTCCGACAAGTAATATTTTCGGGAATGATTGTACGGTTTCCATGGCTTAATATTCTGGGTAATAGTTTTAGGTAATAATTTCTTAACTGTAAACTTTAGTCTGTTTTATTTTACCGGGAAAATGGCGAACTAGCAAGTTGGCAATAGGCCATTTGTCGGCATCTTGGATATTAACAGCCTGTTCATAACCACCTTGTGATCCTATTGTTTTAGGGGTAACTCGTCCAGAGGATTGAAACGGAGAAGGTGATGAGACTTTACGAGCCTCCTGAGTTGAGCTGCTCGGGTCATTTTTAGCAAAGTTCGACTGAAGCTGACGGCTCGTTGAAGGCGGTTGGTCTGCTGCTGTGAAGAGCACATCGTGGATTCCGGGAAATTGTCCTTTCAGAAGCGGAAGCCATAGTGATTTGCATTCGTCGACTTTATCTTTGAAAAAGGCGCTCTTATTGCTTAATTCAATAGTGATTGTACGAGCTTGTTCATTGTGTTCAATAAACTTTGCTTGACTCATGATTGAGTTTAAAAGATGATCAACGCCTGTAAGTTGCTCAAGAAAGGCTTTCCAGTTTGTAGGAGCTGCTTCAAGAGAAGAGGTTTGAGTACTTGAAATTTGAGGATCTTGAGCTTTATCAAGTACTGGTGCTGATAATGGAGTATTGATGTTTTGCTTATTTGCATTAAGCATTAAATTTTCACGTACGAGATGTTCCGGTGCTTGCTTAGTTGTCGATGTGAAGGAGGAAATTTTTGGTCGTTGCGCTTGGTGCGGTGCTAAGGGTGTACGTGTATTCTTTGCTTGCGGTGCTTTTTCAAGGTTTGAAAGGGTTGTCGTTTGGCACATTTGTAATAAAATCATTTCTAAAAAAATATGCTTTTTATTAGTTTTTAAGAAAAGCTCTTCTTGGCTCCACAAAAGTTGAGCAAGGCTTTGCAATCGATTGATCGAACATTCTTGTGTCAGTGTGAGCAATATTTGGAAGTCCGACCCAAATCGTGGATCAACATTTTTTACACCATAGTAGACCCACATGAGTGTTCGAAGCAGATGAATTAAAGCATCCCATAGCGCTGTTGCGCTGAGTTGTTCAAAGTTATTTTCTTGCAATA
Source organism: Candidatus Dependentiae bacterium (assembly GCA_018266175.1). Classification (NCBI taxonomy): domain Bacteria; species Candidatus Babelota bacterium. The sequence continues at coordinate 317,314 of JAFEAY010000003.1, read as the reverse complement.
TCTGAAGTACGAGTCCTGAGTTTTGCTCGACAAGGGCATTCATCAGTGAAAAAAGCAGCTGGTTGTTGACTTTGCCAAGCAGCTCAAGCATTGTTTGTTGTGTGATGTGAGTTCCTGAAAAGCGAACCCGTTCAAGAAGATTGAGCGCATCGCGCGCGCAGCCTTCAGTTTCCTGAATTAAAATATCTAGGGCATCATCGTCAATAGAAACCTGCTCTGTGGTACAGATTGATTGAAGATGAACTTTGAGTGCAGGCCCATGGAGCGAGGTGAATAGCGCTTGAAAGCAGCGAGACAATACGGTTGGAGGAATTTTTTGAATTTCTGTTGTTGCCAAGATGAAAAGAACTGACATTGGCGGCTCTTCTAAAATCTTAAGAAAGGCATTGAATGCTGCTTTACTGAGCATGTGTGCTTCGTCGATGAGATAAATTTTCTTTTGCCCACTTAATGGCATATAGCTGGATGACTCGATAATTTGTCGTACGTTATCAACACCAGTATGAGAAGCGGCATCAATTTCAATAAAATCGGGGTGGTGTCCACGTGCCATTGCAATGCATGATTCGCATGTTAGGCAAGGAATTTGTATGGTTGGATCAATTTGAAAATCAGCAAGTTTGAGGCAGTTAACAGCGGCTGCAAATACTCGAGCGGTTGAAGTTTTTCCGCATCCACGTTGGCCAGCAAAAAGATAGACAGGAAAAAATTTTTTGAGGTACAGGCTGTTTTTGAGCATGCGAACAGGAATCTCTTGTCCAACAATAGAATCAAAAGTCTTTGGACGCCACTTACGTGCTAGGTTTAGTTGTTCAGCATTTGTACTCATGGAGTAATTTTCCCCGTAATTCGAGATAATATCTTATATTTAATTGAATTAATAACCCAGTAGCTACGTTAAAAGTTTTTTACTGCGGGCAATAATGGCATTAATGTGACCTGTAATTTGCGCCTGTTTCAACGTGTGTGTGCTCCCAATTTCGTAAAAATCGTAGTTTGGAATACCAATAAAGTCAAATGTTTGGGAGATCTGTCGACGTGATGGATTAGTTGTCAAAAAACGTCGATGCCACCATGACTCCATTGAAGAATTGATGATGAAAGCATGCTTGATTTTATGGAGCGGTTGAGTCTTGCTTTTACCGGTAAATTTCCACGCAAAAGTTGTAATCAAATCAAACCAGCATTTTAAAATTCCTGGAACGGCATACCAGTAAATGGGGTAAACAATAAGAAGTTTGTCAGCAGCCAAAAAACGTTCTTTATTTTCATGAAAGAATGTTGAGGTGTGGAGCGTTGGAGATTGGTCAGGTTTATGGCCAACATAAAAAGGAATTTCATCTTGTCGTTCGTATAAATCAAGAATATCTACCTGAGCGCCATTTTGGGCTAAATGATGAGTGACCTGATAAAAAATGCGGCTGCTCAGTGAGTTTTTGTCATGATTTGCAAGAATAGCTAAAACTTTCATAAGAACTCTTTCAAATTACGAAAGGGGTAAAAAAATAAGGGACAACATACAGAGGTGTAAAACATCTGCTGCTTCCTTCCGGACCTGACAGGTTGTGCCTTGCACCAACTTACGTTGTCCCAATTTTTATACTTATTTAAAGCTTACGCTTTTTTCTATTAAAGCTTAATTTTATATCTACATCAAGTCATTAATAAACTAGCAGCGCCAACCGAAGCTTCAGCGAAGGTTGGTGGAGAGAGAGGGATTCGAACCCTCGATGCCTTTTTCAAGACATACACGATTTCCAATCGTGCGCTTTCAACCACTCAGCCATCTCTCCATAAGGTCAAATTTTACTCTTATTTAACGTCTTTAACATCTTCAACCTGAGCTGCAGGAGCAGCTTCAGTCTTAGGTGCTGAAACGTGAACTGCTTTTGCTGGCGCAGCAGGGCCAGAAGCTTTTACAGGAGCAGCTGTACGTTTGGCTTTTGCAGCTTCTTCAGCAGCAGCCCGACGAGCTTCCATTTCAGCTTTTTTCTTATCTGCAAAAAGTTCAACACCTTCTTTAATACACTTTTGAAGGTATTCAAGAACAAAGGCAATTGCTTTTGGTGAATCGTCGTTTGAAGGGATTACCAAAGTAATTCCATCTGGATCGGTGTTGGTATCAACCATTGCAATGACCGGAATTCCAAGACGGGAAGCTTCTTTGACAGCAGAGTGTTCTTTTTTAGCATCAACAACAATGAGTGCTGCTGGTGGGTATTCAAGTTCAAGAATACCGCCAATATTTTTTTCAAGGCGAGCAATATCTTTTTGGATCATTGCAAGTTCTTTTTTCTTGTACAATGCGGATGGCTTTTTCATAACATCCCGCAAGTGCAACAAGCGTGTGATTGCTTTCTTAACTTGATCAAAGTTGCTTAATGTTCCACCAACCCAGCGGTTGATAACATAAGGCATTGACAATGATGTTGAAATATCTTTAACAAGAGCTTGTGCAGGTTTTTTTGTGCCTACAAATAAGAATTGTCCACCTTGGCTGGCAAGTTCTTTCAAAACCATTCCAGTGCGCTCAAGCAACAGTGCGGTTTTAGAAATGTCGATCAGGTGAATCTTGTTCTTTGATCCCCAGATAAATGGACGCATTTTTGGAGACCAACGAGATGTTTTGTGGCCAAAGTGCATACCTGCTTTGAGCATGCCTTGTAAGTCGATTTTTGTTTCTAGAGACATAATATCCTTTCAGGGTTATCTCTGTCGCTTCTTAGAGGTTATTTTTCATGTAAAGTGAAAAACTGTAACCACCCGTGATTTTTAAGAAGCAAGTTCTACCATAAATAACATTCAATTCAAGCATAACAACATGCAATAAATATCCGATAATTGTACCAGATATTTATAAAACAGCAACTATTTCAAGTTCTTACCAATAACTTCATTGTTCTCAATGGTTGTTTGATATTTTTTTCCAACCATAAATGCAGCAACAGCCCATATCATCGCGATTATTAGAGAAAAGGATGATTGGATTAAAAGAGCAAAATAAGGAACGCTCGATGCTATTGTTGCCATATTGACAACCGAACCAGAGGTTTTTGAAAATGATCTACCAAATGAGTCAATCCATGCTTTGGATTTGAATTGTATATCTTTAACGGTTGGAATATACAAAATCTCTCGAATTGGCTGATTAAAACCATAATGCACCGCTCTCATGATGACGCATACAATAAATATTGTTGAGAGCTTGGGAAGTGAAAGCAGACAAAATGTCAGCACTATAACCGTAATGGGCATAATGAGTAGGCATTTTTGAACACCAATTTTCTTTGGAAGTGTTGATGTTCCAAAGAGTGCTAAAAGAAGGCTGAGTGTCTGAAATGTTCCCGTATAGAAAAGCATAAAAGTACTCATTGCCAGAATTTCATTATTATGTTCAATCGACATAAGTACTTGCATTTGGTAATCAAAAATCACGTTAACAATTTCAAAGCCATACACCATAGCGAAGATACCAAGAACATAGGGTTCTGTAAGCATAAGCTTGATTCCCTCCCAAACGGTCGGCTTCGTTGAAGAATGTTCGATTTTTTTGTCAGCATCATACGCTGCTTGATAACCGTGCAGATGATTGGGAGAAACTTTTTTAGTCAGGTAATAGATGCAAAATGCTGCGCCAAGCAAAAGAAATGCGGAAATAATTACCAAGAGCGGGATAGATGTCCAGCTTTCAAGGCGTGCTTTTTCAAGAAGTAAAAGACTTAAAAATGGTGTAAGAATGCCACCTACGCGAGCCGCTGCAACAATAAACCCATAGTTTCCATTGGCAAATGACGGTGTGCTCACGGAATTTACAAAACTCCAAAATGTTCCAACAATGAGTGCTTGATAGAGGTCCATAAATATTTCAAAAGACCATCCTAAAAGTCTCCATGGGCTTGTTAAAGTATTATGAAGTCCGTACACAGAATGATTAAGAAAATAGGCAAAAACAATGCATAATATTCCGTAAACACCGAGAAAGAAATAAACAAGTTGATAGCGTTTAAGACGATCAACCAATTTGGCATACAAAATCATGGTTGGAATAAGCAGGAGAATAGTGATAATGCGTGTGTGTGGTGCATATTCTTTGCCAACTAACCCCAAAAAAATTGAGGTTTTGAGTGAGCGTAAAATTGAGTAAGAGCCTATTATGAAAAAATTCGTGAGGGATAATAAAATAAGTTTAAATGCATCATCTTGTTCTGTTTGTAATTCACTCTTGCTTAAGCGTCTGACAAGCTTCTGAATCATGAGATTTCCTACTATCCTTAATCTTGATTAGAATTCTTTTGCATCGATTGATTCTTCAGAAACCGCTGCATCATCGCCAATAACTTTTTTGTTATCGACCGCGTATTGCAGTGTTCTTCCTAAGAAATAGACGATGATAAGCCATAATGATGAAAAGCTAATGCTCAACAAAAGTGTTGAACAAAGAGCAAAAGACTGCGGCAAGCCTTTTAATGAAACGTTAATGATAGATCCACAACTCTTTGCGATACGAGATCCAAAAGCATCAGTCCAGGTTTTCGCTTTAAATTTAATGTCTTTAGTTGTTGGAATGTATAAAACTTCACGTGTTGGATGGTTGAGCGCATAGTTAAATGCTCGCAGCCCAACAAAAAGTGCGAAGATAATGCCTTCGGTTGGAAATACAAAAGTAACGAGTAATATTCCAAGGCAGAGGAGCGGGAAAGCAAAAAGTGATGCTCTAATCCCAAAAAATCTCAGGAGTGGCGTTGTGCCAAACAGGGAAATAATAAGCCCGATAGCGTTCATGAGTAGGTAATAAAGGGCATAAAATCCGGTGAGTCCACCAACGGTTGAGTGTGCTGCATCAGCATTAATAGCAACGCGATATTCAATCATAACAATCATAATCTCATAGAATAAAACAAGAGAAAATATCCCAAGTACATACGGATTTTTGATAATTAAAACGAGGCCGTCAACGCTGCTTTTCATTGATTGCCAGACTGTCTTCGTCTCAGCTTCTTTGTGTGTTTCAAGTTGGTATGCGCTTTCATAACCATGCATGAAGTTGTCTGAGACATCTTTTACTAAAAGATAAATACAACTTGCCGCAGCAAGAAGCATTGAGCAGCCGACGAGTAAGGCTGCTGGAAGCAGCAAGAGTTGTTCTGAAGTTGTTGTATGTGAAATAACAAGATATAGAAATCCTGCGGCAATTATTCCGCCAATTTTTGATCCAGAAACAAATATACCATAAAAGTTTTTTGCATCTTTAGGTGTATTAACAGAGTCAGCAAAAGACCAGAATACTGTTGAGAAAAATGCATCAAAGCTTTCCATGAAAAAATAAAATGCCCAACCAACAAGTCGATTTGGGTTAACTTCGGTATTTGCAAGACCATGTACTGGGTGCGAAAGGAGAAGGTAAAAAATAATACCGCCTAAAGCATGAAAAATCATAAAACAGTAGAGAAGCTGGTGTCGGCGAAGCCAATCAACAAGTTTTGAGTAAATGAGAATAAGGGGAATAAGTACACACAGAGAATAAAGTTTTGCATCAGGAACGAGATATGCACCAACTATTTTAGAGAAAACAGCAAGTTTTAGAGGTCTCCAAATAACCAAACAAGCGGACATAAACAAAAAAGTGAGCGTAAGGTACGAAACCTTGAGTCGAAATTCTTTTTTTATGCTCCATAAACTACTCAGCTTAGCAATAAGCGTGTGGTGCATTGATACTCCAAAATTACCTGGGTTATATTATTTTATTCAGATAGGCATAAATTTCATTATTGCATCTGTCCAGCGACTGTTCTTTGATTGAGGCCAAATACATGCTGAGTGTGACAGAGTAGATAGTTTCTTCAAAAAAATATTTAAGTCAACACGTTTGTGCTCTTTCCATGGGTGATTTGAGCATTTAATGTTATGCGGTGAAAAGATAGAACAATTTTTTTTATAGATTTGGATTCTGCATGCAACTATAGCATGAGTGAGGAAAGCTTGAATTCTTTTTAAAGGCGCTGTTTCTTGTATTGAGTGAAGTAATATGCTGTTTTTCATAGCTTTTTATAGGTCCTCTAATGAATCCAGAAAGCATATGTACAGTCTTTTGGTGATTTATGCGCTTTAAGGTATGAGTAAGTGCCTTAATTTCAACATAATTTCAGTATAAGAGTATGATTGATAATGTCAAATGTTCTAGGGTGTGACTAATTTAATAAAACCTGCGTAATAAGCAATTATTGAGTGGCGCTTGTGTTGTATAAGAAGGCTCATGGGCGGTTTTACAGCGGTACGCTGTAATTATATGCTTTATAACTGCTTTATCTCTAAGTCTTAGTTGTGTGAGTTTGCTTCTGTTTACATTGTAGGGTGAGTAGGGTACACTACCCAGTAATTATACTGATTTTGGGCTTTTTTATTGGTTAACGAAGTATTCATGGAAGAATCTAAAATATTCATGGAAGAATCTAAAAAAATAATAGTAGGATCACCGCTTTTTTTGCCGGTTCTCCCTTTAAAAAATTTGGTTGCATTACCTAAAAGTATTGTACCTGTTGGTGTTGGTCGAGACATTTCGATTAAGGCTGTTGAGTATGCCATGCGTGGTAATCGAGAGGTTTTCGTTACAGCTCAGAAATCTATCGATACGGAGAATCCATCGCTTGAAGATGTCTTTCATGTTGGTACACGGGCTCAAATTTTACAAGTTGCTCGTATGTCGAATGGAACATTAAAGGTTTTGGTTGAAGGTATTACGCGATCTCAAATGCTCGAAGCGGTTCCTGCAGAAGGATTTTTGGCGGTCATGGCACAAGATATTTTGCCAGCAGCGGTTAAAAATGAATCTGAACTTGCAGCTCTCTGGCGCAATTTGTACGATTTATTTAAAGAATATGTTCAGCTCAATGAAAAGGCAACGGCCGATGTGCTTTCACTCTTCCGTGGCCCAGAAGACTTAGATCATCTTACTGATACGATCGCCGTTCAGATGCATCTGGATTTTCATCAGCGACAACATTTACTTGAAATGTACGATGTTCAAGAGCGCGCTCTTCACATGTGTGTTTTGCTTAAAAAAGAAATTGAAATTCTTAAGGCAGAAAAAAATATTCGCAAGCGCGTGCAAAGTCAGGTTGAAAAACATCAAAAAGATTATTACTTAACTGAACAGATGCGCGCAATTCAGCGCGAACTTGGTCGAGAAGACCATCAACTCGAAATTAATGAGCTTCGCAAAAAAGCGAAAAAAGCAAAGCTTTCACCTGAGGCAATGGAGAAAGTTGAATCTGAATTCAAGCGACTTGAGCAGATGCAACCAACATCTCCAGAGGCATCGGTAAGTAGAAATTATGTTGAATGGATCATTAATCTTCCTTGGCATAAAGAAACTAAAGATAAAGTTTCTATTTCTGCTGCCGAAAAGATTTTGAACTCAACTCATTTTGGGATGAAAAAACCCAAAGAGCGAATTATAGAATTTTTGGCTGCAAAAAAGTTTGCTCAAGAAAATCTTAAACGTTCACCAATCATTTGCCTTGCGGGTCCTCCAGGAGTTGGAAAGACTTCGCTTGCACATTCTATTGCTCAATCCCTCGGACGAGAACTGGTTCGTATTTCTTTGGGTGGTATGCGTGATGAGGCGGAAATTCGCGGCCATCGTCGTACGTACATAGGAGCAATGCCGGGTAAAATTATTCAGGCCATGAAGAAAGCAAAAGTTACTAATCCTGTTATTGTCCTTGATGAAATCGATAAAATGTCGATGGACTTTCGTGGAGATCCAGCATCAGCATTACTTGAAGTGCTTGATCCAGAGCAAAACAAAGCATTTGCGGATTATTTCTTAGAAATTGATTACGATCTTTCAAAAATAATGTTTGTTACTACTGCAAACGTTGTGGATAATATTCCGTATCCTCTGCTTGATCGTATGGAGATTATTTATCTTTCTGGTTACACAGAAAAAGAAAAACTTTCCATCTCAAAAAGCTTCTTGCTCCCCAAGCTCACCAAAGAATATGGATTGAAAGATGGTCAAGTAGATTTTCCTGAAGACAGTCTTAAGCAATTGATTGAAGATTATACCAAAGAAGCTGGCGTTAGAAGTCTTGAGCGTGTGCTTGCTAAATTGATACGCAAGAGTATTCAAATGCTGCTCAAAGATAAGCAACTGAAAAAAGTTGTTATCACCCCAGAAAAAATTGATGAATGGCTTGGTGTTCCACCATTCAAAAAAGAAGACAAAAAACGTGAAGATTCTGTTGGTGTAGCAACCGGCCTTGCCTGGACAGAAGTTGGTGGTGATATTCTTGAAATAGAAATTACCATTTTACGCGGCAAAGGTGGCTTAACATTGACCGGACAGCTTGGTGAAGTTATGCAGGAATCTGCACAAGCTGCTATGAGTTATATCAGGTCACGAGCACAAGACTTTGGTCTCAAAGAAGGCTTTTATGCCGATGTGGATATTCATATTCACGTGCCTGAAGGAGCTATTCCTAAAGATGGTCCTTCAGCAGGTATTACTATGGCTGTTGCATTAACGTCAGCTTTAACAGGGATTCCTGTGCGCCGTGATGTTGCAATGACCGGTGAAGTAACCTTGCGTGGACGTGTTCTTGCAATTGGTGGCTTGAAAGAAAAGCTTCTTGCTGCATGGCGCTTTGGCATAACCAAGGCTCTTGTTCCTCAAAGCAACAAGCGTGATGTTAAAGAGTTCAAAGATGAACTGGATAAGTCACTTACGGTTGTTTTTGTTGAAACCATGGATGAAGTTCTTCAAGAAGCGCTTGTTCGTTCTCCATTTGTTCAAGCTGAGTCGATGAAGAAAAGTAAGAATGTCTTTGAAGAGATTAAAGAAGTTCCACCTAAGAAAAAGGCTGAGAAAAAAGCCTCTAAGAAAGCTACTAAAAAAGAGCCCAAGAAAAAGAAATTAAAATAATTTTTATTCAAAAGAATAGGCTACTCAGTATTAAAACTAAGTAGCCTATTCTTTTGTTATTCATACCAGTCGATTATTTCAAAAATATCATCGAAATTATTGTTGTCATTATTCATTCGTAATATTTTTTCTAAAAAATTAACAGTTTCTTTATATTCGCAGTGTTTAAAAATATCGAGTGCGGTTTTTCCTGATTCATTTTTAATTAAGATGAACTCTTGTTGGTCTGCTAAATTTTTAAAGCAACCAAGAATTGCTTTAACGATATTTAAATGATTTAGTCCAAAGGCTAAGTGGAGCGCTGTATTACCAAACTTGTCTTTCATCATTACGAAATTTTGTTTTTCTGTTTGATCTGTAAGCGCGTTAATGAGTCTTATAGTAATGGTTAAGTTGCCATTGGCAGCAGCTGCATGGAGAGCCGTATTGTTAAAGCGATTAGCTGTCATGACAACATCTCGTTTAGCTCTAGTACTCATAACACAATTTAACAGATTCTGAACAAGCTCATCATTATTTTGTGCTGCAGCAAGATAAAGCGGCGTGTGTCCAAATTCATCAGTCTTTATTGTATAAAGTGGAGCATGTTGCATGCTTTGAAATGAATGCATGCTATTTGAAGTAATATCAGTTTTATGAGTGGGTAAATTTTGATTATTACATTCGGCTATGTTGTTGATTTGGGATGTTTCTATTTCAGGACAATTATTATTTTTTTGGTCATGATCTAAAGAGACCGCGCTTTTATTGAAAGATGAAAGCTGCAAAGCAAGTTTTCGTTTACTATATCGTGCATTAAGATCAGTTCCGTGATCAATTACAACGTTAAGAGATTTTGTTAATTCATGCGACGTATTGTCACTATTGTTGTTATTATTTGTTGGATTTGCGTCTGGAAAATCTTTTTTTTCAGGATCTACTTTACTGAATACATTCAATTCATGGCAATTTTCAATTTTTTGAACTTTATGAGTATTTGCAGGTAAATATTCAGCAGCACGAGCTCTTTTTTTTGGTGACTGGTTATTGTTGTTATTAGATACTTCAATCCTCTTAGCACTAGAATCGGAGTCATATTCACTAAGAATATCAACTATACTGCTATTGTTTTTTACGCAATTAAGAGCTGTTTTGTTATACTGATCTTTGATTGTTTTATCAGCTCCGTATTTTAATAATTTTTTTACTAAGGCAGAATCGCCCTTGGCGGATGCAAGGTGTAATGCTGTTTTTCCGTACTTATTTGTTGCATTTACATGGGCTCCGTGTTGAATTAAGAGCTTACAGATGCGGGTAGAAAAAGCGTCTTTATCTGATTTAAAAGCAAGGTGATGTAATGGTGACATATTCATAGATCTTGCTTCATTAACATTTGCTCCATTATTGATTAATAATTCAATAATCACAAAGCTTTTAGCTTCAATTGCTGTATGTAAAGGAGTATTGCGTGAGCAATATTCTTTCTGATTAACAAGAGCAGAGTTGTTGGTAATTAATCTTTGAATTGTATCTATATCATTTGCTCGAATTGCATGGTGAAATGACTCTGTCGATTCTTTCATTGCGGAAAGTTCAAGAGTTTGGCTTATTAATAAAAAGATAAAAAGTATCAAATTTTGATTAAAATTTTTCATAACAAACCTTGCATTAGTGATTAATATTAATAGTTTATTCAAATTGTAATAATTTTATTAGCAATAGTCAAGGGTTATTTGTATGATATTAATTGGCTGTTTAATGAGGTGAAAGCCTTGTGAGCGGCAATTTAGATTGATTTTTAATCATGTACAAGTTTATGATGATTTTCTTAATAGTATTGGTGTGAAGATTGGTTCATACATGAAGTCGTATTTATGATGGTTTTTTTAAAAAACGAACAAGCTCCATGAGATTTTTTTCAACCAGCGTTGCTTCTGAGCTTAGCCATGTTGAAGCGGTTTGCCCCATCAAGTTAATTTGTTCTGTATCAGCAAGAAGCTTATCAGTTTGTCTAATAAGGCTACTGCGATCGTTAACCTTAATAAGCGCGTTAATTTGTTCTAAAGCATTAGCATGTTCTTTGCAGTGCCAGTGCATCGGCCCAATGAGCGTTGGGACTCCCCAGGCTGCAGGTTCAAGAAGATTGTGTCCGCCAACAGGAACAAATGTTCCTCCCAAGAAGAAAATATCTGTGTATCGATAGAGCTTAAAGAGTTCGCCTAAAACAGACACCACCAACACATCATGATGTTCAAATGTAGTAGCTAATTGTTGATTGAGTGTTTGTCTTTGAGGGAGAGAATTTTCTTTATCCCACATGAAAAAATTAAATTTTTTGTAGGATAAACTCTTTTGAAGCTCAGCTTTCCAGGTAAAATGTCGGGGAGCGAGTATGAGCTTAAGATCTTGATAGATTGGTTTAAGCTTTGTAAAAACCTCGATGTAATAATCAAGTTCTCCTGGGTGGATAGAACCAGCAAGAAGAATCTTGTTATCAAATGTCTTTTTTTCAAGAGTTGATTCACATTCTGTTTTCTTTATTGCGACATTGTACGCCTTGATATTCCCTAATACGATAAGCTTTTCTTTTGGGATATTAAGTGCTTGAAACTTTTGTTTATCGGTAGGACTTTGTACAAAAATAGCATCAAAACAATTAAGCAGTGGCGTGAAGAGATGGCGCAATAAAATTATATTTTTTTGAGATCGATCATTAACTCGAGCATTGAGTCCATAGATTTTTGTTTTGTGGATGCTTGCAAGCATCAAGAGATTGGGCCAAATTTCGGCTTCAACAACAATTAAGGCATGAGGCTTAATGCGATAGTATGCAATGAGCATGCAAGGCAGAAAGTCATAGGGAATAAAGCTAATAAAGTCAGTCGGAAGATTTTTGAGCGCAAGCGTTTTTGCTGCATCAGTGCCAACCGTTATGTAACAGATACTATCTGGAATTTCTTTTTTGATGAGCGTAATAAAATATTCAAGTGAAAGTGTTTCTCCAACGGAGACTGCGTGGAGCCAAATTACTTTTTTATTCAATGGCGCAGCTGGAATAAATCCGAATCGTTGCCAAGTAAAAACAGCTTGTTTCTTTTGATAAAATTTGCGAAAAAATAGATACATAAAAATGAAAGGGGCTCCAAGTAATTGGATTATTTGATAGAAAACAAAAATTATGAATAGGGGCATGAATTATCTACTTTAAATTATGAAGTGAAGGACCAGGTGTATATTTCTGACGCATTAAACCATAAAGTGGTTGTAGGTCATCAGAATTACTAATAAAGCCAAAATGGAGATGTACATGAGTTCGTTTGCATTTTCTAATGTGCGTTTCATGTGCAATTGTTCTACTTCGGTCTTCTTGTCTGTTCGCTGAACTGATAATACAACATACGCTTGGAAAAACAGTATAAGAAGAGAGAGGAAAACGAGCAAGTAGTAAACAAAATCTATATGTGTTGTGTATCCTACCGAAGGAGAAAGCGCATCAATCACCATTCTGAAAAGTACTAGGATTGGAAGTGAGGTTGCAATGATCAAGAGGCGATTAACATCGACAATATTAATTGCAAATGAAAAGAGTCCAATAATGAACAGTACAAACATTGGGAAATAAAGTGAAATCAAATCCCTCATGCCGCTATTTTCAAAATCGATCGAAAATATAACGCATGGATAGCTAATATCCATTGAAGCATCATTGGGGTTGATTGAAGCATTAAGGTAGCCAGCTTTAACTTCTGTTTTGAATGGTGTCCAGTTGGAAACCAAAATCCCTTCAGAAAGATCAAAATTTTCATGTTTAGAAACAAAGGTCAGTTCGTGAGGAGTTACGCTTCTATTTTGTAGAATTAAATTGAGCTTATGATCTCCAATCGGGAAAAGACGATAATTAAGATCGGTTCTAAAAAGTGTTTGAATATGAAAAGCAACTGAGACATGATCATCGGCTAGTCGTACAATCGGTGCTGATTTATAAATGACATCGCCATTTTGCTGGATGAGTGAGTTTTTGAGCGTAAATTGTGAGATAGTTTCCAGCGATTCTGTTCCAACCGGAAATCGAAACCAAACAATGCCATCAATTGCAAACTCATTTTTGTTAAATGAAAACTGTAAAAAACTATTGATATGGAGTCCAACTTCTACAACGTTTGCATAGCGCATTGTTGCCGGAGTAGTTTGTTCAATAGCGGGTAATTGTTCTGAAGTATGAAGTCCTCGATACTTCCAACTGAGTAACATGGTGACATAGCATGTTGCAATAATCAAAAGTATCAGTTGAAACTGTGATGTTTTGCATGATTGAGGAAGTGAGAAAAACATAGGTTTTGTCCTTTGATTTTAAAAGGGTTTGTCATCCTCAAGAGCTCGAAGGGCGAGTCGGGGATCCTTTATGCTTCCTTTGTACTAGTCCTGAATAACAGACACCGATTCACCAAAAATATGTCTATTCTCCGGGTTGAACGAGACCGTAATTCCATTCATATCCTGTTGTTTTATCGATTCAAAAGAATTCATAATTGCCATGTGTGTATAAGGTGATTGTATGGATTTAATTGCTTGGGCAATTGTTTTTGCCGCAAGGTAATATTCAAATGATATGATGTTAAATGCTTGGTCATGAATAAGGTTTTCAATATCACGGCGATAGTCTTGGGCTATGGGTAAATCTGACCAAGGGCTTGGAACGCATGAACTGTAATAAAATTTTACTCCTCGGGGTGCAACCATGTGGCTTACAAATGCGGTCGAATCGACACCCAAAAATGTTGTGCCAAAGTGTCCTTGAGAGAAAAAGTAGTTAATTAATTTAACCGTTGGCAAGCTTGTTGAAATGCAAAATACAAGTTTTGGGTCTGCTTGTGTAAGAATCTTTGCAGGACTTTTGATATCTAAGGTAAATCGATTGTAGCTTTGAGTTCCAACAGGCGTGATTCCTTCGCTTGCTAATCGGTTGGTTAAAAGTTGTGCAGCGTGTGTCGAAAAAGAGTCATCAGAATGAAAAATACTCACTTTGGTAATTTTCAGCTGTTTTTTGGCAAAATTAACTAAAGCATCAAGTTGAGGTTCAAGAAGCCCTGGGCCATTAATTACTGTTCTGAGCTCAGGACGATACAGCTGCTTGTCGCCGCCCCATGGGAACAGGAGCGCAATAGATTTTTGTTCAAGCAAGGGGATTAAATTTAAAATACTTCGGGTTCCCATGTTTCCAATAAACAGTGTAATTTTATGTTGATGGAGAAGATATTCAACATTTTTTAACGCGGTAAGCGGATTGCCATAATCTTCTAAGCTAACAAGCCGCAGTATCTTTCCGTTAATTCCACCCTGTTCATTAATCTTTTTAAATGCAGCATTAATACCGTCACGAATCGCTTTGCCATAGTGATGAAAATGGCCTGAAAACATTCCACTTTGCCCGAAAATAATTTCTTTTTTTGCATCCAAAGTAAAGGGTTCTATTTCATCAATAAATTTTGGTAAGAACTCTTGAGAGGTTATTTTTTCAGGAATAGCCCTATTGCTTTGAATCCGATTCGCTAAGAGTATTGGCGTATTTACAAATAAGATGAAAAAAATAATATAACTTATTTTCACATTTCCCCCTGAAATATTAGGCGCCAAGAAGGATTATATTTTTATCGTTTTGATCGTATACGTTTTATGATCACCTCTATTTTTAGTAAACAGTGACTGGTAAATGCAAGCTCTTATGTGAATTGGGTTGAATCATTATTCAATTTGGATTTTTAATTCAATCGTTTTTATTCTTTTTTATCACAATAAGCAAAGGGGCTTTTGACAAGAGCATGAGTGCATGAGAAGGTGGAACTGTCGCTCAAAGTTTCCAAAGGCAAGAAAAGCCTATTCAAATTTTAGAGTTTCTTGATTTTATATGGGGGTTATTATGATGAATCGCATACTGCGTTTTTTATACGTTTTTACAAGTTTTATCTTTATTGCTCAAGCTTCGCTTCAGGCTGTGGTTATTCAAACAGCCGGCGGTGTACAAATTGCTGATGTTGGCGAACCGGTCGCTCGTTTATGGACCGGCTTAATACAAGATCTTTATCCAGCACCCGCAGTTGCACCTGCGGTACTTCCAGCGGCTCTTGTATTTCCTGGGGCACCCGTTGCTCTTGGGGCTGGTGGAACTGGGGTAGATTACGCCCCAATTGATAGCGTAAACCATCCAGCAGCAATTATTCTTGCAGAGCTCCAAACTCTTCATCTACTTCCTCAAAATCAAAATTTGTTTGTGCATGCAGCAAGAAATGAAGCTGCAATTATTCATCAGATTTCTACGGTGAATAGATTTGCTCCAAAAGGTATGCCTCAACAATTTAATGTTAATAACCTCAAAGCCCATCCTAAGAAAAAATATTATGAGATTGAAATTACTCAAGACAATATTAATCCACAAGATATTTATCCATATTTACGAGCTGCGTTTGATTTTGGATTTGCAGCTCCAATAAAAAGTGGACTTGCTCGCCTGTATGCTCAAGCAATGCTTGCAACTATGCGTGAAATGAATGATGACGAAGATGCAATAGATTTTCTTCGTGCGTCTGATGTTAGTCAGATGAATCAAGCAAAAATCCAAGACTTTATTGGTCTTGATGAAGCTGATGCGCATGAATCTGCAATAAAAAATGAAATTAAGCGCCAATATCTTTATTTGTACGGTCGTTGGATTGATGGCAAGGGTATTAATGTTGTTCAACATGGCCTACTTGATGACAATGTCTGTAATGAAGTTGAATGGCTTACAAAGGTTACCCTTATTCCACCAGTTATTGCTACCCCAATTGCTCCAGTAAAAACTGTTGCACAGTTGGCTCAAGAATTTTTTAACTATTTTTCTTCATGGAAAACGTATTTTAAAAAGCAAATTATTCCCGGCATCTTTGGTGGAATTTCAAATCCCCTCTGGCAGACAACGCTATGGGTTAATTTTTTGCCCGAAGTGCTGCGCAAAGAAATTGAAAAACTCCATGTTGTTCGGTATGACAAATGTTTAAGCGCCCAGCGTATTGAAAATTTAGGAGTTAATGACCTTGTTTACTTGCGAGATAACGGTCGAGTTCCTCATTTTACCCATATTCCAGGGACAACAACATTGCGCAGTATTGCAAAAGAGTGGGTTGAAAATTTTGCCCTTCCAAGTTTGGGATCTTATTTTGCTCAAAAGCAATGGTGTATTGTTGATCAAAATAATCAGCTGGCGTCTTGGTTAGCAATGCTTCCTACCAACCTCGTGCAAGATATTTGCCGCTACTATCATTGCGCTGTCATTAAGCAGCATGGAAAATGGGTTGAAGTAGAACACCTCCACGCTGGAAACGATTGTGGTGATTTGCCGATTAGTTATTTAATTGATTACGGCATTTTACCTTTGCCTGACGGAGTTACGCAACAAAATTTTGAAGCAGAAAATCTTGATGCTCAAGCCCGTCGTTACGCAAATAGTTTTGTTTCGTTGAGTAAAACTGGTCATAAGAAAAAAATTATTAATCAAATTACTTATATGTCACCAAGCTTTATAGCCCAGGTTTGTCGTCAATACATGCTTGTAACAGCTCGCTGTGGGGAATTATTGCAGGATGAGGCAGTATTTAAAACAATCTATGATGATAAAAATAATCACGAAAACTTGCAAATAACCCTTGCCGAAGCATTAATCAGTGATGATGTTAAAACAAAAATTACTCGAGAAATTCTACGCGATCAAACATTAGATCTTTCAAATATGTTTTTGTCACAGGTAACAACAGCTGACCTTACTACAATTACAGCCTTGCTAGGAGTTCAGCTTGGTAACATTACTCAATTGAATCTGTCACATAACAGGCTTGAGCAGTTTCCTGCTGATCTTATCAATCGCCTGCCCAATTTAGAAGTCTTAGATTTATCACATAATCTTCTACAAACATTACCCGTAGGACTTTTTGCAGCAGGTGCCAACACTCGCTTAAAGAAAATTGATTTGAGTAATAACCAGCTTAGAGAGTTGCCACTTGCATTGTTTAGAGAATTACATGCCAATCCAGTAATTGACAGTATCAACCTCAGTCATAATCAATTAAATGCTGATTATGTACCCTATTGTGGCTCTTTAAAGCTTAAATCTCTTAATTTAAGCAATAATGGTTTGATGCATCTTCATCCAACTCTTTTTAGCCATACCGCTACCAATATTGCGGCACCACCAGCAACGGCACCAGATCAAACGTTTAGAAATACGATCCAAGAGCTTAATCTTTCAGGGAATCAGCTGACTATTACTCATGATAACAATACGAAGCAAGCTTTAGCGTCTCTTGCGGGTGGAACGATAAAACTTCTTGATTTACGAAATAACTCGATTGATAAAGTTCATCCAATTGTTCGTTGTCAAAT
>JAFEAY010000002.1 GCA_018266175.1 Candidatus Dependentiae bacterium | reverse complement strand
TTTATTCCGGCAGACAATACACTATTGAGCAGTAGAATATGTTTTGTACTTTAGTTCTTTATTCGGCTTCAGTTGTCGGCTGACGTATTTCAAATGCCGCCACAAACGCCAAGCCGTCCAACGTTAGCGGCAAGCAAAACCAACACCGTGCAAGATGAACGAAATAGCAACAAAAGACTCTTGGAAAAACCAACCTATTGACAACCCAAAACGGATTGTCATTGACCTACATTTGACCGACAAACAATTTTCAAAATTGACAAATGGGCTTATTCCACAACAAATGGAGGACAAATGGTTTATCTATTACGAAAACGAATGGCTTTACTTTCATCGTTCTTGGACAGGCAACGGAATGTATAAAACAAAACTCAATAAAGAAACTGATGGTTATTCAATAAGAGAATTTTGGGCAGAAAGAAATCAAGAAAAATATAGAAACGAAGATGACAATACAGACATTGAAACTTTTTCTTTTCTTATAGCAAGAGGAATTTTAGGAATTGACGTTCGCAAAATTTATTCAAACCGCAATATAAAAACTGAAGGTGATGCAGTAAAAGGTTGGAGTAATTTTGGAAATATGCTTTTTACAAATCAAGGAGTTGATTATTCCGAAGAAATAAAATCTGCACTTTTTGGAGTTGCAGTTGGCGATGCGTTGGGCGTTCCTGTTGAGTTTAACAGCAGACAAATGATAACCAAAAATCCTGTAACTGATATGATTGGTTACGGAACATACAATTTGCCTGCAGGTACTTGGTCAGACGACAGTTCGCTAACATTTTGCCTTGCAGAAGCACTAACGAATGAGTTTGACTTAAACACAGTCGGACAAAATTTTGTTAAATGGTATCACGAAAATTATTGGACACCACACGGAAATGTTTTTGACATTGGCATTGCAACACGACAGGCAATTTCACGACTTGCACAAGGCGAAAAACCTGAATTCGCTGGCGGTTTTGACGAAAGCGACAATGGAAATGGTTCGCTTATGCGAATTTTGCCTTTGCTTTTTATTTTGCTTGACAAACCAATCAATAAACGCTACAACATTACAAAACAAGTTTCTTCAATCACTCACGGACACATTCGTTCTGTAATTGCTTGTTTCTACTATCTTGAATTTGCAAAGCAAATTTTTGAAGGCAAAGACAAGTTTGAAATTTACAAAAACCTACAAACAGAAATTTCAAATCACTTGACAAACCTTGCAATCAATCCGAAAGAAATTACTTTGTTTGAAAGGTTGCTAAAAAGTGAAATTTACAAACTTGAAGAAGATGAGATTCAAAGTAGCGGTTATGTTTTGCATACACTTGAAGCAAGTATTTGGTGTTTGCTTACAACAGACAACTACAAAGAAGCCGTATTGAAAGCAGTAAATTTAGGTAGAGACACAGACACAACTAGTGCAGTTACAGGTGGACTTGCAGGACTTCTTTACGGACTTGATAATATTCCTAAAAATTGGTTACAACAAATAGCGAGATATGACGACATTGAAAACTTGGCAGAAAGACTTGCCGACAAACTTGCCAGCCGCTAACAAGGTATTGCCAAAAGCGTGGCTGAACGGCTTCGATTGGACATTTCTTCAAGGTTCAACATTAGTGCTTCGTATGAACTTTAGTGCTGAAAATCCCCGCCTTCGGCAATACCCAAAACGTTATAGCCAATTTTAAGAACCAACGACAAACAATATAATGGGACTTTTAGACTTCTTGAAAAAGAAACAAAATGGACAGACTAATAACAACAGTTTGACATTGGAACAGTTGCTTCAAAAAGCAGCGACAGAACCAGCATTTAGAGCAGAATTTTACAAACGTCTTTTAACAGACGAACTTGTTGTAATAACGCAAAACTCAAATTTGCCAGAAGGCGACCAAACTTTGCAACAAGACACTTCTGTAAACATTGTTTCTTATCCTGACGGAAAAATTCCCGTGTTTACTTCAACAGACAGAATTTTTGACAAAGGCGTGGTAAAAGAACAAGTAGAATATATGCAAATGAAAGGCGAAAACTTATTTGGACTTGCCAAAGGAGCGACTTTCTTGCTTAACCCATATTCAGACTATGGAAAAGAAATGTTGCCTGACGAAATAGAAAGACTTTTGAACGGAACTATTTTGACCGATACCGCAAAGACCTTGACAATAGAAAAGGAAACACAAGTTCAAATTGGACAACCAGCTAAATACCCAACAGACATAGTTAATTCTCTCAGAAAACTTTTTTCGGAACGACCAAACGTAAAAGCAGCTTATTTAGGTTGGATTTTTAATCCTGACAGTGGTGAACCGCCACATTACATTTTTGGACTTGACGTGGACGGTGATTTACAGAACTTAACACAAGAAGCGGGTTTTACAGCAAAACAATTTTTAGAACAACACGTATTTGTTGACTTTATAAAAATTAACAAGAGTGTCATAAGTGACTATTTTCTAAAACAGACAGAACCTTTTTACAAACGATGAAAAAAAACTGGCTATAACACGGGTTTTGCGTCAGGCGGGCTGACGTGCAAACTTGGAGCTTGGTGCTTCTAATGAACTTTTGTAATAAATTGAAACTTTGTGCTCCGAAACCCGCCCGAACGCAAAGCCCGAAACCGTTGGCTGCAAACCTGTGAAAAATCTATGAAAAAATGAAATCTATTTTTAGAATATACATTTTATGCATTTTCCCTTTTTGGGCAAATTCTCAAAATAATTTATCTTTTAAAGTAA
>JAFEAY010000001.1 GCA_018266175.1 Candidatus Dependentiae bacterium | reverse complement strand
ACATTTTTAAAAAACGTTGGAAACAAATTAAAACTGTTCTCTTTTTTTCAACATCTATTTGTAGGAAACATCAAAATGTAGAAACATATTTCATTAATAATAGGTCACTTGAAATACAAAGAAAAAGCTCAAAATGATTAAAGGCATTTTTTTTTCAGACAAGCGGTTGAACGGAATAAAATATTCGAGCCATCAATTTTTCAAGAGAATCAAGAATGACATTTATAGAATTTCTAATTTTTTAGAATACTAAATTTCAAGACGAAATGCCACTACACACAACAAGGGTTTTATGCAAGTGGGGCGGGACGGAACTCGTTGGGCAGTAGTTCTTTGTTGGGCAGCGGTGGGCAGACATTTTACTATCAACATTTATTCATACTTTCAGCAATCAAATAAAAAATGGGTTGACCGTCGGTTGGGCTGAAGGAATACTAATCCCCACCTGCATAAAGCCCGGACGTTAGCACCAATTGTATGACGACCCTAAAAACAATTACAATTCCAATTTTCATAGGACTTCTATCTTGTAATAATTATAGGACAGAAACTGATACAAACTCCCAAAATCCAAAGGTTAACTCAATAACCAATGACACTGCTTTAAAGTCTGAGCAAGATTCTACTGTTGTAATTTCTGATACAATAAAAAAAATTATTGTTGACGACTATCCAATAACTAACGCAATGCTTTTAAGACAATCAGAACATAACCCATACTTTGAGATAAAAAGTGGAAAATCTATATCACACGACAAAGCCTGGTTTGGGAATGATACCATAATGCAGACTTTAGTTTTTGAACTTTACACCGACTATCACAGATTAGTGACATATCATTTTTTAAACAATGACATTCCAACCGATTTAATCAATAGAATGGAACTCCATATAGAAGGTGGAGAACTTGCATCTGACAAACAAAAATTAAAAGAATTTGGTGGCTTTCTAAAACAGACGACAAAGATTAATTCTCCATTCTTTATAACGGACAAGGGTTTTAGACTTGGTGACACAAAACAAAAAGTAGTTAGAACTTACGGCAACCCCGACAAACAAGCAATCACAGACGGAATTGAAAAACTTGAATGGTCATTCATTGGAGACGCTTTTTATGATGGTAAAACAGATTTGAAAGGACAACCACTTGCAGACAATAGTTTTGGACATCAGGTTATAATGTATTTCAGAAATGAAAAGTTAATCGGACAAATTTTATTTAATGACATTCCTTGACAAAAGAACAACTGGTGCTAACAAGGTATTGCCAAAAGCGGGGCTTAACGGCTTTGATTAAACTTTTTTACTAAATTTAAACTGTGGTATTTTTTTTGGGCGACAGTGCTAAAATTCCCCCGCCTTCGGCAATACCCAAAACGTTATGCGGCACTTTAAAGAAACACGCTACCAATGACAACAAAACGGTATGACATAATTCTTGACGATAAAGTAATAGGAACGACTGAACTTGAAAAAGCAGACGTACCGATGGGTGTTGTATTTGGACTAATACATTTTACAGACAGTATTTTCAATTACAAATTCTTTAAAAAGTACTGTCTTGACAACAATATAGAATTAGCAGACGATTACCCAGATGACAAATTAATTTCAACCCGAACAATAGAGAACTTAAAAGTTATAAACGAAAACGGAATTGAAATTAAAGGATTAGGAAACCAAATAAGTGGAATGGACGGAGAGGAATTTGAAATCACACTAGAAGGGGTGGCTTATCCATTTTTTGAAGAAGAGTTTCCTCATCACGTGAAAGCATACGAAGACCAATTCAAGGACAACTAATGACAAAAGACAAAATTTTAGAAATTGGTATTGACGACAAAGAACGACTTTTTATTAAGCCACAGGTTGAACAATTTGAATTCATTTATAGAGACGCATCTGGGGTTAACTGGGACAACACAGAGAAAGTTTTATATTCACCTAAGCCGAATGAATTAACCTATTTTGACTGGTTTAGACAAATTCTTTTAGCTACTAATGGCGAGTATGGTTGCGTACTTCAAATAACTGGTAAAACGAAATGGACAAACATTACAGACGAACTAAAACAACAAATAATTGAACATCAAAAAGCGACCGCATAACAACAGTTTTCCGCAATGCAGGCGGACGGAAGTAAATGAGCATTTGTAATTCTATTGTCGCCTTTGCCGTTTGATGTTGCGTAAAAGATTAAATTAGCAAATCAAACGGCAAAGCTTGCTTAAGTGCTAAAGTGAAGTTCAGTTTTTCAAACACCTGCACTGCGTAAAGCTGGCTACCGTTGTGCGTCACTTTAGACAAACCCTTCAATGAAAAAAATACTTCTTAGAACTTTAAAACTTGTGTTAGGACTATACATAATTATTTGTAGTTTCCTATATTTTTTTCAAGAGAAACTAATTTTCTTCCCGCAAAAATTAGACAAGGATTACAAATTTAATTTTGACCAAAAATTTGAAGAAGTAAATGTAAAAACAACAGACAACAAATTCCTAAACGCTATTCTCTTCAAAGCGGATAGTTCAAAAGGTGTCATATTTTATTTGCACGGAAATGCAGGTTCTTTAAGTTCGTGGGGTGACGTAGCTAAAACCTATACTGACTTAAATTATGACGTTTTTATGTTGGACTATCGTGGTTATGGTAAAAGTGAAGGAGCAATTAATGGACAAACTAAATTCTTCCAAGACATCCAAATAGCTTATAATCAACTAAAAACAAAATATCCTGAAAGCAAAATAATAGTTTTAGGTTATTCAATAGGGACAGGACTTGCTGCAAAAACTGCATCAACAAACAATCCAAAACTTTTGATTTTACAAGCACCATATTATAGTTTGACAGATATGATGAGACATACATATCCAATAATTCCGACTTTTATTTTAAAGTATAAGTTTGAGACAAATGAGTATATAAAGGATTGCAAAACGCCAATTGTGGTTTTTCATGGCGACCAAGACGAAGTAATTTATTATGGCTCATCTTTAAAACTTCAAAAAGAATTTAAAAAGCAGGACAAGCTTATTACACTTCATGGACAAGGGCATAACGGAATGACGGGAAATCCCGACTATAAAATGGAAATTCAAAAAATCTTGACACAATAAAAAGCGAACGCACAACATGGTATTGCCAAAAGCGTGGCGGACGGAATACTATGAAACAGTTTTGCTAAATTTAAACTTTGGTAAGTTTGTTGAACGTTAGTGCTAAAACACCACGCCTTCGGCAATACCCGGGCGTTAGCGGTCATTGTAAAGCGACATCGTACAGACAATAAAAATGACAGACAATTTAAAAAAAGTACTTAAAATATTCTCAGACTTTGAAGAAGGTGAACTTGAAGAAATATCAGCTTGCTTCAAGCCAAAATCAATAAAGAAAAATGACATTTTGCTACACGAAGGAAGCATATGTAAAGAATTTTATTTTGTTCATTCAGGCTGTATCAGAACCTTTTTCATTGACAAAAATGGACACGAAAAAACAAGGTATGTAATGCTTGACAATCACATAGGAACTGCATTGACAAGTTTCATTTCTCAAAAACCATCCATTGAATTTATAGAGGCACTTGACGATACAGAATTATTAGCAATTAGTCATTCAAATTTTTTTCGCCTTAATAAGGAAATGATAAGTTGGAAAAATTTTTATCAGCAGATTTTAGAAATGGCCTATTCATTCCAAAACAGAAAAATTGAACAGCTAACTACCTTAACTGCCAAACAACGATACGACAAGGTTTTGAAGGAAAATCCCGTTTTAATTCAACATCTTTCAAACAGAGTATTGGCTTCATATCTTGACATTAGGGAAGAAACACTTAGCCGACTAAAATCCAAATAGAACGATTTTGACCTAAATCAAAGTGTGTATAAACTTGATAAATCATCTTTGCAAAAAAAAATTAAGATGAAAGAATTTGTATTACTGTTCCGTATGAACATCACAAACGCAGAAGCACAACCGACCAAAAAGCAAATGGAAACCTATATGCAACAATGGATGAGTTGGATAAACGAAATTGCAGACAACGACCAACTTGCAGACGGTGGCAACCATTTCTCCCGACAAGGACGAGTGCTGAAACCAAACAATGAAGTTGTTGAAGCACCACACATTGCCGACAACAATTCTATTGCAGGCTACATCATTATTTTAGCGAAGAATCTTGACGAAGCGACAAAAATTGCAAAGAAGTGCCCAATATTAAATGGACAAAATACAAGTGTTGAGATACGGGAAACAGCAACACCAGAAAAATAAACAACGAACCGCTAACAGCAGTTTGGCAAAATGGCGGGTGCAGTGCTTCATATGACAGTTTTTCGTAAATTTGAACTGTGTGCTTCGTATCAACATTTGTAGTGTAAACCCGCCCGAACGCAAAGCCCGAAAACGTTAGCGGGCATTGTAGGACGACCCAACGAAAACAGAATTTTGAAATTTTAAAAGCAATAAAATGACAAATAACATGCCGACAGTAGAAACACAAATGTTAATCAGAAAACCTATATCAATCGTTTTTCAATCTTTTATTGACCCAGCTATTACAACGAAATTTTGGTTTACTAAATCAAGTGGACAATTAGAAGTTGGCAAGACAGTCACTTGGGAATGGGAAATGTATAATGTTTCAAGTGGAATACAGGTAAAGGAAATTATACCAAATAAAAAAATTACTATTGAATGGGATGACCCAACAACAACGGTTGACTTTGAGTTTACAGCATTAACAGATAACTCAACTTATGTCGTTATTAAAAACTACGGTTTTAGCCAAACAGGTGACGACTTAATCGAGATAATTAAAAACAATACGGGTGGCTTTACTACCGTTTTAGATGGACTAAAAGCTTATCTAGAATTTGGGATTGAACTTAACTTAATAGGAGATAAATTTCCTCATTTAGGTCAGAAATAATAACATTAAAAACAATCCCATTAAAAAATAAAAAAATACTTAATAAAAAATAAAATTATTATGCGTACAAATCATCAATCAAAATATCAGACATTAATTAAAGCCCCAATAGAAAAAGTTTGGGAAGCATTAATAAATCCTGAATTAGTAAAACAGTACTTTTTTGGCTCAAATCAAGAAACAGATTGGAGTGTTGGTAGTAAAATTTTATGGACAGGGGAATATGAAGGCTCTAAGTATGTTGACAAAGGTGTAGTTTTGGAATTTTCATCCAACAAGAAACTTTCTTATTCTTATTTGAGTAGTTGGAGTGGATTGGATGATAAACCCGAAAATTACCTATTAGTTTCTTATGAAGTAACTCAAACAAAAGGCGGAACAGAATTGATTATCACGCAATCAAACTATGATGAAGAAAAAGCAAAACATTCTTCTGAAAATTGGGCAGTAGTAATTGACGGATTAAGGAAACTTGTAGAAAAGTAAACAACGACCCGCTAACACGGGTTTTGCGTCAGGCGGGGTGACGTACAAACTTGGAGCTTTTTGCTTCTATTCAAGTTCAGTGTTGGTTGACAGTTTTGTGCTCCGAAACCCGCCCGAACGCAAAGCCCGAAAACGTTAGCTGAACCTTTAATGCAAAATCGATATATTATAACATTTCTTAGCGTTTTATCTGTATTAATCTCTACATGTATTTATGTTTATATGGATGAGAAATACTTTGAAATT